>JBDTFK010000261.1:0-3298 GCA_039937995.1 Vulcanimicrobiaceae bacterium
AAAATTCCTGAAACGAAAGAGTCGCTCGTCCGGGAGTTAGGTCCGGGCGAACTCACGCATCTTACCGGGTATCCGGAAGCCCCGTCAAGCGATTCCGGCGGGTTTCTTTTACTTGACAATTACTTGATCGCTCAAGTATATTGCACCCATGCCCAACGAAGCCGCGGAAGCGCTCCTTCAGCTTTCCACCACTTTCGCCGTCGCGACCAAACTTCTCGACAGCCGTATCGGCGGCTCCCACGGTCTAAGTTATGCCGAGGTGCGGCTGCTCGGGGCGCTCGCAAGCGCGCCGTCGGGGAAAATGCGCCCCGGCGAACTCGCCCTGGATCTCGGCCTCGCCGCCTCCGGCGTCACGCGCGCGGTGTTGCCTTTGGAGAAGCGCGGAATCGTGTCGCGCGAGCCCGATCCCAGGGACGCTCGCGCCGGCCAAGTCGCGTTGACCGGTGCCGGCAAGCGCCTCGTCGAGGAAACGGCCCTGACGGTCGACGAGTCGGCATCCGCGCTGATGCGCCGGCTAAGCGTCGGACAAATACGTCAGTTGGAAAGGTTGCTCGCCGAGATCGACGCGTCGCCTGCAAAGAGCGGCGGCTCGCGAAAGCTGTCGTAGCCGTCCGCGTACTTCACTCCGGCAAGGTACAGACCGCGCGCCGGCGCGGTGACTCCGGCGGCCTCGCGCGCCCGGGCATCGAGTACGGCGGCGATCGACTGCGGGTCGCGGCGGCCTTTCCCGCATTCAACGAGCGTCCCGACGATCGTGCGCACCATCCGGTGCAAGAAACCATCCGCGGATATGGAGACCCGAACGTACGGCCCGCGCCGTTCGATGTCGAGCGATTTCAAAATCCGCACGGTCCCGCCGCTCTCCGGCAACACGCCGCAAAACGAGCGAAAGTCGTGCTCGCCGATGAGATGCCGCGCAGCGTCGCGCATGCGCTCGAGATCGAGCGCGGCGTAGACGTGATGCGCCCGTCGCGCTAATAGTGCGGAGCGGTCGGGTTGATTGAGAATCGCGTAAACGTAGGTGCGTTCGCGCGCGGAAAAGCGCGCTGAAAATGGGTCGGAAACGACGGCGGCTTCGCGCACGCTGATATCGGCCGGCAGTATGCTGTTGAGCGCAATTGCGAGTTTGTCGAACGGGAATGCGCGAGCGGTCTTGCAAGAGACGACCTGGCCGGTTGCGTGAACGCCCGTATCGGTGCGTCCGGCTCCGGTAATTTTCACCGGCTCGTCGAAAAGACGCGACAACGCGGTTTCCAGCGTCCCCGCAACGGTGCGCAATTCCGGCTGAAATTGGAAACCACAAAACGCCGTGCCGTCGTATTCGACGGCACAGCGAATAGTAGTAACTAGGCGTTCACCGGTTCGCGTTTGGGAACCGTGCGCTTCTCGTCCAGATCCAGCAGATCGGGCCAAGCTACGACGTCCGTCCGGTCCGGCGCGATTTCGTTACGCAGGTTGAGAAAATAGGCGAGCGATTCTCCCTCGGGAACACGCGTTAGCCATTCCCGATTCCATCGTCCGATTTCTTCCGGCGACTTCTTATCGGCGAACGTTTTCACGTATGCTTCGATGTCGGCGTCGCTCTTCGAGGACTTGATCGCTTCGAGCAACGCTTCGTGATCGAAGCCTAAGAAACCGAATGCGGCCTGATCCATCGAGCAGTTGTAGTGATAGTCACCCACGTTACCGCGGAGGGTCGCTTTGCCTTTGTCGACCGTCCGCGCGATCTGCGCGACGCCCGCAATTTTCTCGTGTACGCTGCGCGGGTATTCCTTGGTTAGATCCATGAGGTCTCCGAACTCCTTAGTAGTTTTTGAGGGGATACGGAGTCCAAGACACGGCTTACTATTCCTGGGTTGCAAACATTAAGTTAGTTTACGGCGACGGCATGGTGATGCGCGTGGGCCACCACGATCGCGATCGTCTTCAGGGGCTCCGGCCGGGTGAAATTGCCGAGGGCGTTGTACCCGTAGACGACGGCGACGGCGGCCAGGACGAGGCTGATTGATAGGCGCTTCATGACTCTCTCCGATACACTTAATTCGTTAGTTGCTCCGGGGTAAGCGTACCTCGCGGCTCCGGGTTTGTCAACTAAGGAATTAATTAAAGCGGCTAGTCCGCCGAGACGCACTGCTCGTGGCGGCAGCCGCAGCGGTCGTGAGAGGGCTCGTCGGGGTCTTTGGCCGCCAATTCGCGGCAGCGTTGGCTGCAAAACAGTTCGCCCAAATCGACGAAGCAGCTACACTGCGCGTGCTCGCATTTTTGTCCGTCCATCGCACCTATCCGTGTTGACGCTGTAGAGGGAACAGCAAGACGTCGCGGATCGACGCGCTGTTCGTGAGCAGCATGATCAGCCGGTCCATCCCGATGCCGATGCCGGCGGTCGGCGGCATACCATATTCGAGCGCGCGCACGAAATCCCAATCGGGCTCCGGAATTTCTTCGTCGCCCTTGGCACGATCGACGATCTGCGCTTCAAAGCGCGCCCGCTGATCGTCGGGGTCGTTGAGTTCGGTGAACGCATTCGAGAGTTCCATGTTCCCGCCGAAGAGTTCGTAACGGTCGACGAGTTCGCGATCGTTTGCTTTGCGCTTTGCAAGCGGCGAGATAACGACGGGATAGTCCGTTACGAAGGTCGGCTGGACGAGATTCGGTTCCAGCACCCGCTCGAAGATTTTATCGAGTGCGTGACCGTGCGTCGGCGATTTCGGCAGCCCGAGTTCGTAAAGGATCTGCGCCGCGCCCTGCGGATCGAGCAAACGATCGCGCGTGAATTTCCCGTTTGAATACTGCGCGATTCCATCGAGGTACGCGATGCGCGCAAACGGACGTGCGAACGAAATCGTGCGATCCCCGCTCTTGATTTCGGTGTTCCCACCGGTCACCACGTCGACGAGGTGCGCGATCAGCGCTTCGTTGAAATCGAGCATGTCGGCGACGTCCCAATACGCCGCGTAGAGTTCGAGCATCGTGAACTCCGGGTTATGCGTCGTATCGAGGCCTTCGTTACGGAAGATGCGGCCGATTTCATAGACGCGCTCCATGCCTCCGACGATGAGGCGCTTGAGATTTAATTCCGTGGCGATGCGCAACTGCATCTCTTCGCCCGAAAGCGCGTTGACTTTTGTGAAGAACGGCCGGGCTGCGGCACCCCCCGCCACGTGTAAGAGCGTCGGCGTTTCCACTTCGTAAAAACCGTGGGAGTCGATGAAACGCCGCGTTTCCGATACGATGCGGCTGCGCATGATCATCGTGTCGCGCACGTCGGCGTTCACGATTAAGTCCACGTAGCGCTGCC
>JBDTFK010000262.1:0-3362 GCA_039937995.1 Vulcanimicrobiaceae bacterium
TGATTTGCGCGGGCTATCTCGTCCATCTTGCGGTATTGGGAAATATCATCGCGCTCGCCGCGTGTGTCGCCGTCATCTCAGCGACGGCTGCCGCGGCACTGGCGCTCGGCATCGCGAGCGGCGCTGCGCGCGCGTTCGAAATGGCCTATCTCGTGCTGTGGTACGTCGGTCCGATCAACGCTCTCCCTCCGCTCGATTTTGCGGGCGGCACGATCGCCGCTCCGCTGGTCGTCGTTTCAATCGCTACGGTTGTGCTCATCGCCGCTTTCGCTCTCGCCGCCGCGAGCCGCTGGAGAGCGCGAACCTTCGCGTAGCGCGAAACATGTCGAGCGCCTAGTGCGCGCGTTGTTGGTCTCGGTGCTGCTCAGCGTTGTGTAGACCACGATGACGTACTTGTTTCCCTCGTTCGTGATGCGGAGGCGCCCGTACGCTACCTCGGCGACTACGAGCGG
This sequence comes from Vulcanimicrobiaceae bacterium, assembly GCA_039937995.1. Taxonomy (GTDB): domain Bacteria; phylum Vulcanimicrobiota; class Vulcanimicrobiia; order Vulcanimicrobiales; family Vulcanimicrobiaceae; genus JALYTY01. Next base: position 453 of record JBDTFK010000262.1, read on the forward strand.
CGTCTTGATCATCTTGCCGCGGTAGCCCCAGGGCCCGACGCTCCGAACTCAGTGCGAGCGGTGGTGGAAATTGCGGACGACGACAAACGGTGTTCGCTGCGCATTGGCTACGAATATCACTAGGTTATGCCCACCATCGCGAGCGGCGCTCGGAACGAGGATTCCATCGAGCCCGTGCCCGTATGCAAGGGCCCCTAGATGTTGCGGTATTCGGTAACCCCCATCGGCTTCCGAGGCGATCAGATCTCGAAGGCCAACACCGAGTGCGTTCTGAAGGGGCGTGCCAGCGAAGTCGGCGACCCCGTCTAGACTCACGATCAGGCTGACCATTGAGGCTGGCTTCAGCGGCTCGTCTGGCGCGAATTTGTGAGTCAGCTCCGCCAAGCCGGTTTCGCGCTCGAGGCTTGCGTAAAGCGCGCGCACGCCCTCCATGTGCCAGCGGCCGCCCCACCTTGCCGCTCCTACCGTTGAGGTAATCGACGCGCGGTGGATTTCCCAGGCAAATCGTGTGACGGTCGCTTGAAAAGGAAGCGGCGGCGCCTTTTGGAGCGCCGCCGCGAAGTGTGTCGCCTTCAGATCCTCAATCACGCGAAGCCGCCGGTCGCAATTCGCCCGATCAGACGGGTGAATTGCTTGAGCCCGTCCTTGCCCAAAAGCAGATCTAGCGGTCGGCGACCATCCTTCGGCAAAGGATGATGCAACCAGCGGCGGATGTGATCGTCGTTTGCGAGTATCCCCTCAAGCTCGTTCCAAGCGTGAACCAGCTTCGCAAGCCCGGGCTGGGCCTCGTCGCGGTCGACGTCCTTTCGGAGTGTCTCTGGACTCTCACCTAGGATTTCAGCCAGTTTTGCGAGTTTCAGGTCATAGAGTTCGGCAACCAGCTTAGCGTCAATCCGGCCAGACTGGCTATGAACCCGTTCTATCGTGGCTGTGGTCATCGTACAGAGTCTCCTTACGCCTGAAGTATACCTCATTTTCGCCGGTCCTAGGTCATATTATGCCAAAATATAACCGTATTGTGCCCTGAGATGGGCCCGCACTATACCCCGGAAAAATCGAACCCTATCCTGGGCGGTCAAAATCACCCTCGCTTGAGAGTGGTGGTATCCTGATCTACTTGGCCGCCGTCAGGAGGTTCAGATGTCAAAGCGTAATCCAGTCGTTCGTGCCCGGAAAGCAATCGCCACGCTCCGCAGCCGGATTGCTAACGGCCCTCTACCGCATGCCTCGAACGAGTGGGGCGGAGCGAACGTCATCATCGTGACGGCTACGCGTGGCGGCCGATATCGTGAGATCGTGACTCCGCACGCACTTGAGGTGTCGTGGCTGTTCAACAATCTTCGGGATGCGTTCGGCGATCTGGTTGACGGATGTTCGAAATTCGAACTCTATGGCCGCTTCGAAATCTCGGCGAACGCTGCTATCCGTCGGCACCGCGACGTGAGTGCGGTCGTGGTTTGCGCGGCGATCCTTGACGAGGCGGATGGGATCCTTGATGAGATGGCCGGCGGACGGTTCGAGGTGTTGCCGATCGCGCTCGGCGTTACCATCGCTCACGACTACGTGGTGTCTCGCTAATGCGTTGGTGGGATACGCCGGGTCTGGAACGTGCCTTCGAGAGCCTCGTTGAAGGCCTCAACCATTCTAATTCGGCGGCTCGACCTGGAGTTGTGAACCTCGACCGTATTGTGGATGCCTTTCGCGCTATCGAGGCGCTCGCGAACGGTGCCTACTATGCCAAGTACGGCATGTCGCGTACGGAAGCCAGACAACTTGAAAACGAGGGGCGAGAACTGTCCGGGCGACGCCCGAAACCGTCGCGACGGATCGAACTCGCGGAGATCTTGCGTGAATATTCTCGCGGCACGTTCACTTTCGAGGAACGGCGCCGTCTCCTGAATTCACGCGACGTTCGTGCCCTCGAACAGTTGCGTCCGCTAATTCACGACGAAGAAGCAGCCGATGAGTACGCGAAAGGAAACCATTGTAGAATCGTCGATGTCCCGCAAGACGTTCTCGACAACCATCGTCATCGCGATCTTGTGATGCGCTTGCAGAAGTACGATGAGCAGCCGAACTCCGAGGAGTCAATGAATGCTTTGGAGGCCCTTGTTGCAGTGTTTTACCAAGTCCGAAACAACCGTGACCATGGGTTGAAGCAAAGGACAAAGCGCAACAAAGATGTCGGAACTGTGACGTACCACGGGATGCGGAGATTTATTGACGGGGCCTTGGATATGCCGTCGCAACGGTTGGCGGTCTACGGCACGCTGTGCACCGGCAAAGCAAATCATGCGCGAATCGATGACTTAGGATCGCCCGAGATTGGAAGAGTCCGTGCTACGCTGAAAATGAAGGATGGATATCAGGTGTTGACGTCCGGCTCGTCGGGAAACGAGGTTGAGGTGGAACTCTACCGCAGCAAAGAACTGACTAACGGGCGTTGGAAGCATCTCGACGAATTCGAAGGAACCGCCTACCGTAGAATTCTCATCCCGGTGAAATTGACGAGTGGACAACATGTTGTTGCTACGACCTACGCAGATTCGCGTTCTGATAACACCATGTATGCCGTCAAATAATTGCTGTTCCCTTCGCCGCAAACCTCGACTGAGCGGGCCTGCCGTGTTATCGCGCTTAATGGTTCTGTGCTCGCGGCCGAAAAGAATCGCCCCAACCTAGCAAAGAAGTCTCGCAATCATATGCGAAGCTCCTTCCTTCCAACGGCAGCGTCGGGTGTGGGGTTTCGTTCGAACGGCTCGCTCGAACGTTAGCACACTGCCAATAGAAATCTGCCGGTTTACCTGCAGTGAGAAGTTGGAGCCGTCAGGCACCAGCGGATACAAATGCGAGGATGAAGAGAACCAGGCCTTAAATCGCGCCGCAGCAGCGTTTATATTTCTTTCCGCT
>JBDTFK010000263.1:0-5753 GCA_039937995.1 Vulcanimicrobiaceae bacterium
GCCGAGGGCTCGCCTGCCTAGAAGACGAGGCGGGCGTCCCCGAGGTCGGTCGAGCTATCCATCAGGGCCAACTGCTGCATGCGGTGGCTCTTTGGCAAGTACAGCATCGCAATTTCGCCGCGCGGAACGGCTCGCCCGAGGATCGTCACCCGGCCGTCGTGCTTCCACGCCACGTCGACGGGGCCGCGCGCTCCGCGGACGATGATGCAATACCACGACCCGTCCTTCGCGTACATCACCCGCGCGTCGGTGGTCGAGGCAAACAGCGCCATGCGGTGCGGGCTGGTCATGATTCGCGAGAGCGCGGCGGACTGCGCGAGCATTTCACCGTGCATCGCCGCGTTTTGTTGCCAGAGATACGCGCTCGGCACGAACGCAAGGATCAGCACCGCGGCAATGGCGGCAAAGGCAAAGTTCCAGCGAGAGCTCGGGCGGCGCGTTTGCAAAGGAACCGTTACTCCGCGGTCGAGGAGGGCCGCGACGCGCGCCGAGAGCTCCCACGGCGGTTCGGCCAACGGGTACGACGCTTCAAGCCCGGCGACGTCGTCGCAAGCTCCGGCGAGCGACGCGGCGCAGGCATCGCACGAAGCCGCATGCGAATCAACGTCTGTCCGCTCGGCTTCGTCCAGCGCTCCGAGCGCGTAGAGCGCGGCGAGTTCGCCGACGTGTCGCCGGCTCATCGCTGCGCTCCAAGCGAGGCGCTCAATTTCCGTAAACCCATCGAGATGCGGCTCTTGATCGTTCCGAGCGGTTGATTCAGTTCGCGTGCGATCTCCGTGTGCGTTCTTTGCTCGAAGTAAGCGAGCTCCAACGGCCGGCGCTGCTCGCTCGGCAACTCCGTTAAGGCCCGGTGCAAGCGCGCGTTTTCGACGACATCGGCGACGCGTATTTCGTCGTGCTCGTGGGGCTCGGCGGCGAGGCGGTCCGACAATTTCGACCGCCGCGACTTCGAACGCAGGCGCGTGATCGCTTCGTTGCGGACGCAAACGACGAGAAAACTCCGGACGCCGCCACGTGCGCGTGTGTAAGCGCCGGGCGAGCGCCAGACGCGTGCCAACGCATCGTGTACGCAGTCCTGAGCGTCCTCGCGGCTTCCGAGTACCCGAAGAGCAGTCGAAAATAACAACGCGCCGTAGCGCTCGTATGCCCGTTCAAACGCCCATCGCTCTTTCGCCGCGAACGCCTCGGCTAGATCCTCGTCACGGGCGGGAGCATGCATGAGCATCCGTTCGACGCACCTGTCGTACGGCGCCTGGAAAGGCCCAGACAGGCAAAAAACGGTCACAAAAAGAGAACGCCCTGTGGGGGCGTTCCGGATGATTGCCGAGCGTGAGCCCTACTTGCCGACGGCTTGCTTCGCCATCTTTAGCAGCGATCCGAACGCTTGGGCGTCGGAAATCGCCAGCTCGGAGAGCGCTTTGCGGTTGAGCGTCACCCCGGATTTTTTCAAGCCGTTCATAAACACCGAGTACGTCAACCCTTCGCGACGCACGGCCGCGTTGATGCGGCTGATCCACAGCGAGCGGAAATCGCGCTTGCGTACGCGTCGGTCGCGAAATGCGTACGCGAGCGATTTAAGCAGCGCTTCGTTCGCAACGCGATAGTTACGGCGCCGGGCGGCGCGGAAGCCCTTGACGAGCTTCATCACCTTGCGGCGATGCTTGAGCCCGTGTACGCCACGTTTGATGCGTGCCATCTCTGCGAGCCCCCTAAACCAGATACGGAATCATCGGCGCTATGCGCTTCAGATCGCCTTTGAACGTCGGTTGGTCTTTGCGGAAGTTCCGCTTGCGCTTGCGCGTCTTCTTGCTGAGAATGTGTCCGCAGCCGCTGAATTGATGACGATGCAGCAATTTGCCGGTCGCGGTCACTTTCACGCGCTTTGCGGTTCCACGATGGGTTCGAATTTTAGGCATTGGTGGGCTCCTTCGTCTCGACTTCGGCGTCCACGTCAACGTCAACGTCCGGCTCGTCATGCAGTTCCGAGTCGTCAGGCGCTTCGGTTTGCGCTTGCGTCTCCTTGTGGTCCCGGTGATGTTCTTTCTCGTGAATCGATGAGAACTTCGGCGGTCCCGATGGCGTCGCACGCGGCGCCAAAATCATAAACATATTCTTGCCTTCTAGCCGCGGTTCGCGTTCGATCATGGCTAGCGGCGCCAAATCTTCGGCCATGCGGTCGAGCAACCGCCGTCCGAAGGCTGTATAGGTGATCTCACGCCCGCGAAACATGATCGTTACTTTGACTTTGCTCCCATCCATCAGGAGGCGCTCCGCCATGCGCGCTTTCGTTTCGTAGTCGTGCGTCTCGATTTTCGGGCGCAGCTTCACTTCTTTGAGTTCGAAGTTCCGCTGCTTCTTGCGTGCGTCTTTGTCTTTCTTCGACTGCTCGTATTTCAGCCGGCCGAAGTCGCCGATTTTGACAACCGGCGGCTGCGCGTTGGGTGAAATCTCGATCAGATCCAGGCCCGCTACCCGTGCACGCGCAAGCGCGTCTTCCGTTGGTAAAATACCGAGTTGTTCGCCGTTTTCGTCGATCACGCGGACCGTCCGAATGCGGATCTGTTCGTTGACTCTGAGCGGTCGAGCTATGGCAAGTACTCCTATAGAAATGAAAAATGGCGTCGCCGAAGCAACACCACGTGGAACGTAACCGACGGTTCCTCGAGTGACCGGATCGCCCGCAGGCATCCGGTGAGCGTCCCGGCTCCCGGGCTGCTTCTTCGGCTTGGGCAGAATACCACGGGGTCGCGAAGGGTGTCAACGAGGGAGCGCGGGTTTACGCAGCGCTCTCATTCGAACGTTTCCCGGCCCAGAGCAGCAAGAAACGTGTCCATTTCCTTCTCGCGGCCGGCCGCCATCCGCCGGGCGGCCGACGTCACGAGCCCCGGTGGAACGGTCTCGCGATCCTTTTCGATAAGCCGGACGGCTCCGGTCAGGTCTGTGCTATCGCCGATGAGCGCGATGGCCCGCGCGATTCCGATTGCCCCGAGGAATTCGAGAGAGTCTGCGTCGTGAAGCACGATTGCTTCGGGATTGCCGGCCGGCGTGCTGTAGTACATGTGGCCGATCATCGCGGCTTTGACGGCGGGAAATTTTCCCATCGGGAAACCCGCGTCGCGAAGGAGCGGCTCGGATTCCTTGGCGGAGCCGGCGCCATGGGGTAGCGCGGAGGGCGACGCGTCGAAGGCGTCCATGTCGTGCAGAAAAGCTGCCGCAAAGAGAACGTCGTCGTCGATAGTGAGGCGCTCTTCGTGCGCGATTTCCTTGGCGACCAGATAGTCGCGCTCGCTGTGTTCAAAACCCCAAGCCGGGTGCTTGAAATGCTCCTTGGCGAAGGCGTAAACCGTTTTGCGCCACGGTGAGTCGACGCGGATTGAAGCGCTCGCCGCGTTCGGCGTTGCCGGCGCCGCTTCGACGACGCGATTCCCGGGCGCGAAGAAGAGCGCGACTGCTATCGCGGTGAGAACCGAAACGCGGATTTGCATCATGCGATCGAGCCGACGGCGTCCCGGTATTGGGCGAGAAGAAAGTCGATCGTGCTATCGTCGATGACGAGCGGAGGCGCAATACGCAAAACGTTTGCGCGCGTATCTTTGGCGGCTACGCCTCGAGCGAGCAACGCTCGGGAAACGATATCGGCTTCAATCGTTAATTCGATGCCGATGAGAAGGCCGCGCCCGCGAACCTCCTTGACGAGCGGGCTGTGAACGGCGCGCAAGCCCTGCATCACTTTCGCGCCGGCGTAGCGCGCTCGCGTCGCGAGCTTTTCCTCGACGATAACGTCGAGCGCGGCTTCGGCCACGGCGCTACCAAGAGGATTGCCGCCGAATGTACTCCCGTGATCGCCGGGTTTGAAGAGTGACATCAGCGGTTCGTTTGCAAGCGCGGCGGAAACCGGATAGTAGCCGCCGCCGAGCGCCTTCCCCACGATAAGGATATCCGGCTTGATGTTGTCGTAGTCGCATGCAAACGAATCGCCCGTCCGGCCGAAACCGGTTTGCACTTCGTCGGCGATGAAAAGCACGCGATGTTCGTTGCACAGTGCGAAGGCCCGTTTGAGATATCCGTCGGGCGGAACGATCACGCCGCCTTCGCCTTGAATAGGTTCGATTAAAATCGCGCACGTGTTCGGCGTAATCGCGCGCTCCAAAGCATCGGCATCGCCGTATTTTACGAAGACGAAGCCCGGCGTGAATGGTCCGAAATTCTTGCGGTACGCATCGTCGGTGCTCGCGCTGATAATCGACGTGGTGCGGCCGTGGAAGTTGTTCGAAAAAACGACGATCTCGGCTGCGTCGGCGGGTATCCCCTTGATTTCGTATCCCCAGCGACGCGCCAGCTTAATCGCCGTTTCGACGGCCTCCGCGCCCGTATTCATGGGGAGCGCTTTGTCGTAGCCGGCGAACGCCGTCAATTTTTTAAGGAAACGGCCCATGCGGTCGTTACGCATCGCGCGCGACGTCAGCGTCACGCGGCCCGCTTGCTCGACGAGCGCGGCGCGAATGCGCGGATGGCAATGCCCTTGGTTAACCGCTGAGTAGGCACTTATGCAATCGAGATAGCGCTTTTCGTCCACATCCCAGAGCCAAACGCCCTCTGCTCGCTCTACGACAAGATCGAGCGGGTGGTAGTTCTGTGCGCCGTAGCGCTCGTCGAGATCGATACAGTCCCGAGCGTTGCCGGAAGTCGTGTTCATGGTACCCTTAAAGCGCCGCGTGCGTTTACTCTTGTTAAAGAGGAACATGGGGGCGCCGTCGCCCATGTTCGAGGAACACTTGCTCGCCTGACTTACGGACGCTCGGAAGCGGCACCTTCTCGAAGAAGAACGATGCACGAACTGCAGCCCCACATACATTCGGCTCTAGAACGACTGCTGGAACGGGATCACGACCGGATCGCGGACGAAGGCCGTACGATGGTACTGCACCTCGGCGAGGTCCGTCCGATGTCCGTCGTGCTTTTTCATGGGCTTTCGTCGAGCCCGACGCAGTTCGTACGGTTCGCAAGCGACTTGCACGCGCGCGGCCACAACGTGATCGTACCGCGTCTCCCACGCCACGGCCATCGCGACCGGCTCACCGAAGCCCTATCGCGCTTAACTGCCGACGATTTGCGCCGGACGGCACAACAAAGCGTCGATCTTGCTCGCGATCTCGGCGACGAAGTCGTCGTGGCGGGCTTTTCGCTTGGAGGGTTGCTTGCAACGTGGGTGGCGCAACGCGAGCGCGTCCGCCGCGCCGTCGCAATCGCTCCGTTTTTCGGTGTTTCTTGGATGCCGAACCGCTTCATGGCGCCGCTCTCAACACTGATGTTGCGTATGCCCAATACGTTTCACTGGTGGCACCCGATTTTGCGAGAAAGGCAAATGCCCGCGCATGGGTATCCTCGCTACGCAACTCACGCAGTCGCGCACGCATATCGCCTCGCGCGTCAGGTTCTCGATGCGTCGGGTGAACCGCTGGAAGCGCAGCGCCTGATCTTCGTGATGAACGCGCGCGAAACGGCGATCAACAACCGGGCTGTGCGGAAGCTGGCACGGGAACTTCTGCGCGAGTCACCCGGGCGCGTTGATGAAGTCGTCTTGCGGAACATTCCCTTTTTGCACGACATCATAGAGCCGCTGCGAAACTCGGCGATCGCCGAGCGCGTGTATCCGCAATTGCTCGAACTCATCGAAGGTTGACCGTCATCCGCTGCACGTGGGCGACGACGCCGCTCTCCATTGCCTACCACGACGCAGAATGGGGAATACC
>JBDTFK010000264.1:0-4465 GCA_039937995.1 Vulcanimicrobiaceae bacterium
GCTCAAGCGAGCTACCCGGCAGCGGTGCCGTCGCAATCACCAAAGCAATTAGCGCCGCAACCGATGTGCTCGCTCTGCGCTTCAGATCACTCAAGGCCAGGTCCCACGTGCGTACAATGCATCCAACTCGCGATAACGTCCAAAGTAGTCGAGCCCGTAACCCACAACATAAACTTCCGGAATCTCGAAGCCCCGGTACCTGATATCAATATCGGCAATTCGCCGGGATGGTCTATCCAGTAAGGTACAGACGGCAAATGAAGCCGGCGCCCTCGCCGAGAGCGCCTTGACGACGTATTGTAGCGTCATGCCGGTGTCGATCGTGTCCTCGATCAGAATAACGTGCCGACCCTCAATGGATGCTGAGGTGTCCTTTTGAAAACGGATCCCCTCGGCCGCCGTGAACTTGGTGAGAGCGATAACGTCGAACTCACACGGGATTGTGACCGCACGCGTCAGGTCCGCCAGAAACGGAGCCGCCGCATTGAGCACACCAATAAGAACGGGTACTTTACCGCGGTAGTCGCGGGAGATATCCGCCCCTAATTCACGGACGCGCGCGGCAATAGCCGGCGCATCGAACAAGAGTTCCCCGATCCGTGACATTGCCACGGACGTATTTCTACGACGGAGCGGGCGAGGATTCCGCTGCGCAGCGCTCGCGCGCAGGGGAAATTTCGAGCACGAAACGCGCACCGCCGAGCGCGGAACGCTCCACCCAAGTGCGTCCCGCGACCCGCTCGGCAATGGTGCGCACGATCGCAAGGCCGATACCGTGCCCCGGCCGCGAACCGCTCGACGAGCCGCGCGCGCGTAATTCGAAAATCGCATCGCGTTCGGGCGGCGCAACGCCGGGGCCATCGTCATCGATTGCGATTCGAAGCGCGCGACCGTGCGACTCGACGCTGACAGCTACGCGGCCGCCGCATCGTCCGTACTTTAACGCATTTTCAATCAAATTGACGACCGCGTGCATGCACGCATCGGGATCGATACGCCCGAAGATGCCGTCGGGAACCCGCGCGTGGATCGTGATGCCGCGTTCGGATGCAATCGGGGCGAGTGCGTCGATCGCGGAGCGGACGGTTTGCGATACGTCGCTCACGCGGTCGATCGAACCGTGCGGGCCGAGATCCAGCATCGAGAAATCCAGCATTCCATCGACGAGACGGCCCAGGCGTAGCGCCTCGCTGCGCGCCGTTTCAAGAAACCGCCGCGCCGTGCGCGCATCGACTTCTTCGTCGAGGAGCGTTTCAATATATCCTCGGATCGATGTTAACGGCGTGCGCAATTCGTGACCTACGGTTGCGAGAAATTCGTACCGTTCGCGTTCTCGCGCTCCGCGTTCGAGCGCCCGAGCAATCGCCGCGTTCACGTCGCTAATATCGCGCGGCTCCGCGAGTGGGTACCATCCCGTTTGCATGCGGTTGCCGGTCGCGACCGTAATCCCGCAGCGATTCGTTCCAACGCGGCCCTCGCGTTGAGGACCATCAGTGCGGCACCGTCGCGCGCCGGCCCGAGCATGGCTACGGCAAACCAGTCGGCACCCGGATCGTGCGCCAAGACGTCTTCGTCGCGCACGACGGTTTTTGCCGCCGCGAAAAATGCCGCACTTGTGGCGCGCTCCAGCCGCTTCGCGGCGCGCTTGTTTGCGTGCCACGCCAATTCGGCAAATTCCGGCAGTTGCAGAACCAAAAGCGGAACGTGATGCCCGGACTCGAGCAATGGAATGACGAGCGCGCAAAGGTCGCCTGAGGTCCGGAAGGTACCGGGCGCGCTGCGTCTCACGCGCGGATGAATTTGTAGCCGAAGCCGTGGACCGTTTGCACCAGTTCGGGGAGATTGCTTTGCTCCTCGATTTTCGCGCGCAAGCGGCGTACGTGTACGTCGATCGTTCGCTCGTCGCCGTCGAAATCAAATCCCCACACGCGTTCGATGAGGCGCTCGCGCGATAGCGCCACGCCCGCATTGCTCGCGAGTTCCAGCAGCAACGCGAACTCACGCGGTTTGAGGCGCACTTCGCACCCGTCGACCCGTGCGTCGCGGGCCGCTTCATCGATCTCCAGGCGGCCAAAACGCAAGAGCGTGGGCGGTGCATCGGGAACACGGCCGTTGCGACGCAAGACTGCGCGCACGCGCGCGATAAGCTCGCGAAGAGAAAACGGTTTGCATACGTAGTCATCCGCCCCGAGTTCCAGGCCTACGACGCGATCGATTTCGTCGGTGCGCGCGGTGAGCAGAATGATTGGAACGCGGCGTTCTTCGCGGCGCAATGTCCGAGCGACATCGAAGCCGTCAAGACCCGGAAGACCGACGTCGAGAATAACGAGATCCGCCGCGTGCCGCGCGGCGCGCACCGCAGCGGGGCCATCGCCGACGGCGATGACCGCGAAGCCCTCGCGTTCTAGATGGTGTGTGAGCAAGTCGCGGATCGCCGTATCATCTTCCGCGACGACAATCAATGGAGCCGCCATAGCCTACTTCGTGCCCACCCGAGGTAGCAAGAGAGACGCGATGAGGTCCTCGGCAACGAAGAACCGCGTTTAAATCAGCGTTCCCTAGAACGATAGGAGTGCGTCGAGGTCGATACCGGCGAGTGGACCAAACGACGCGGCGTGATCGCGCAAAACCGCGTAAATTACCGATGCTGGAAACCCCAAGCGCTCGAGCCCTCGTGCCGCCGATGGATAGCTAAGCGTGGGCTTCTTACGGAGCAACGCACCGAGTGCGCGCGAGCAGCGCGAGCGTTCGTCGTCATCGCAGGCGCAAACGGCTTCGCGCGCAGCATCGCGATCGATTCCTTTGAGCACTAACTCGCCGACGAGTCGCGCGTTACCGGTCGCTTTTCGCTTGCGTTCGACGTACAACTGCGCGTAAAGCTTGTCGTCGAGAAACCGCTCTTCCCTGCAACGAGCGACGACGGCACGAATGCCGTCGTCGTCGTATCCACGTTGCTCGAGTTTTTTCCAGAGCTGCATCTCGGTCAAGCGTTGCCGCGCGAGCAACCCCAACGCGGCTGCGTAGGCGCTGCGGGCCATGCGTTACTCTTCTTCGACTGCGACCAGATGTGCCGAGCCGTTTTTGGACACGGCGCCGGAAAGCGCTTCGCGAATCTTCGTTTCGATTTCACTTGCAATGTCGCTGTGTTCTTCCAGAAAAGCCTTGGCGTTCTCGCGGCCTTGGCCAACACGCTGATCGCCGTATGTGTACCACGACCCGCTCTTGCCGACGATGTTTTGTTCGAGTGCCACATCGAGAATCGAGCCCATTTTCGAGATTCCGCGGCCGTACGTGATATCGAACTCGGCCTGCCGGAAAGGCGGCGCAACCTTATTTTTCACAACTTTCACGCGCGTACGAGTTCCGACGACGTCTTGACCGACTTTGATTTGTTCGAGCTTGCGCACGTCCAGACGGATCGATGCGTAGAACTTCAGGGCGCGGCCTCCCGACGTCGTTTCCGGACTTCCGAACATCACTCCGACTTTCTCGCGGAGTTGATTGATAAAAATCATCACCGCTTTGCTGCGAGAGATCGCTGCGGTGAGTTTCCGCAACGCTTGCGACATCAACCTCGCTTGCAACCCGACGTGCGCATCGCCCATGTCGCCTTCGAGTTCGGCCTTGGTCACGAGCGCGGCGACCGAGTCGACCACGATGACGTCGACCGCGTTGCTTCGCGTTAACATTTCGGCGATTTCGAGCGCTTGTTCGCCGGTATCGGGTTGGGAAACGAGCAAGTTATCGAGATCGATGCCGAGAGCGGCGGCATAGTTGGGATCGAGCGCGTGTTCGACGTCGATAAACGCTGCGGTGCCGCCCGCCTTTTGTGCCTCGGCAATTGCGTGAAGCGCGAGCGTCGTCTTACCGCTCGCCTCCGGACCGTAAATTTCGACGATACGTCCGCGCGGGAGGCCGCCGACGCCAAGTGCCAGATCGAGCGCGATCGAACCGGTTGGGATGACTTCGAACGCCATGCGCTCCTGGAAGTCTCCCATCTTCATAATCGAGCCTTTGCCGAACTGGCGCTCGATCTGCGCGAGTGCGTTGTTGAGGGCCACTTGCCGTTCGTCTTGCGCTGCCATTCTTTCTCCTCGTAACGTTGAAGTTTGCGGAAACTCCGACTCCTCATCGGACCACGTCGAGCTTTCCTATTCTATTTTTTTTCCTACAGGGAAGCTCGCTTCCCTGACACGATCACGCTATATTACGACAATGCCAAGTGTATGGCATCATACGCGTAGCGAATCCGAGGCATCTTCGAAAAGGGCCTCGGTGAATTCGGACGAGACGAAGGGGCGCAGGGCATCCGCACTCTCGCCAAGGCCGATGAACTTAACCGGGATCTCGAGTTCGTCCACGATTGCGACCAACACGCCGCCCTTGGCGCCGGAGTCGAGCTTGGTAACGACGACGCCGGTAAGCTCCGTCGTTGCGTGAAAGAGCTTGGCTTGTGAAATCGCAT
>JBDTFK010000265.1:0-3684 GCA_039937995.1 Vulcanimicrobiaceae bacterium
GGCCTACGATCTGGAGATTCGAGACTACGGCATATACGTAAACGACGGATTTGGCCAGCACGCGGTCGACGCCTCGCAAGCCAATATTCCGCCGAAATCGCGGTGGAGCGCTCCCAATCGCATTCCCCCAAACTGCTATTTCATGATGGGCGACAATCGCAACGATTCCGAAGATTCGCACATCTGGGGTTTCGCGCAGCTTGACGGTACGTTTGCAACCGGCCCGCGGGCGGGGGAGCGAGCCGGATTCACCGGTCGCGCGTTCCTGATATTCTGGCCATTGACCGAAGCGAAGATTTTGCGCTAATCGCGCCGAAGGAGTCTTCCGTGGTTCGGCTTCTGCATCTGCGCTCGCTCGCGAGCCTAGCGTTGCAACTTGCGATCCTCGGCGCATTGATCGCCGCATTTTTCGTCCGCTTGCCACAGGTTTCGGGGCTCTCGATGGAGCCGCACATCAACTCCGGCGAATACGTTTTGATCAACACGCTCGCGTACCGCTTCGGCGAACCGAAGCGCGGCGATATCGTTGCGTTTCGGCACGACGGCGATACGCCCGAAATCTACATCAAACGCGTGGTGGGACTGTCCGGCGATCGCATCGCTGTCGACCGCGGCAACGTATACGTCAACGGCTCACGCCTAAGCGAGCCGTACGTTCGTTTCGCCGACGAGCGGACCTTTGCGACGGTAACGGTTCCCGCCGACAGCGTGTACGTTTTGGGCGACAATCGGGCGAACAGCGAAGACTCGCGGTTTTTCGGCCCGGTGGAAGACGATCACTTGATGGGTCGCGCGCTTGTTGGGATCTGGCCGCTCGGCTCGGTCGGCGCACTCTAACCCCGCTATGAGTTCGGATCTCGAACGCGCCGTACAATGGTATCCCGGCCATATGGTCCGGGCGATGCGCAAAATCGGCGAATACCTCAAACTCATCGACATCGTCGTCGAGGTGATCGACGCCCGCGCACCGCGTAGCGACGCAAATCCGATGCTCGATGAATTGATCGGCGAGCGCCGCCGCCTAATCATTCTCAATCGCAACGACCTTGCCGATCCGGCAACGACGAAAGCTTGGGTCGAATCGTTACGCAAGACCGGACACCGGACGATCGCGGTCGAGGGTCGCCAGCAACAGAGCGTCGGCCGAATTCTTGCCGAAATTCTGCGTCTCGCCAAAGACGCTCGCGGCATGTCGCGTGCAATCATCGTAGGCCTTCCGAATTCGGGCAAATCCTCAATTGTCAACGGGTTGCTCAAGCGCGCTGCCGCTAAGACCGAAGATCGCGCGGGCGTCACGCGCCAGCTACAGTGGTTCCGCCTGGCGCCGACAATAGAACTGATGGATACGCCCGGCATTCTCGTCCCGAAGATCGCTACCCCAGACGCACAATGGAAACTCGCGTTGATCGGTGCCGTTCCGCGCGAGCGTTACGACCCGCAAGAAGTCGCCGAGCACTTCCATCGATGGCTCGCGACGCGCACCGCTGGACGCACGAAAACGCCCGATCTTCAGTCATTTGCCCAAATGCGCGGATTTGCTCGCCGCGGCGGCGAGGTTGATTACCACAACGCGGCGCAATCCTACATACGGGCATTTAACGAAGGGACGTTCGGACGAATCAGTTTGGAAGCACCTGGTGATGACGCCAAAGCAACGTAAGTCGAAAAACGCCGCCGAACGCGAGCGCCGCCGGCTGCATCGCTTGCATCGTTACGAGTATGCGGCGCGCGAACGTGGTTTTCGTTTGCTCGGAGGCATCGACGAAGTGGGGCGGGGCCCGCTCGCCGGTCCCGTCGTCGCCGCGTGCGTCGTCGCGCACGAGCCGATGTTGCTCAAAGGCCTTAACGATTCGAAGCAAGTCCGGCCGGACGTTCGTCGCGAGCTCGCGGAACAAATCCGCGCTTGCGCGACGGGCTGGGCACTCGGCGTTGCGTCCGTCGAAGAAATTGACCGCATCAACATCTATTGGGCGAGCGTTCTTGCGATGGAACGCGCGATCGCCGCGTTGCAATGCGGGCCGCCCGACTATCTCTTCACCGACGCCGTACGCATCCGTTCGTATTCCGGGCCACAAGAACCGCTGATAAAAGGTGACGAGCTCTGCGCGGTCATTTCGGCGGCTTCAATCATCGCGAAGGTTCATCGCGACGGGCTTTTAGAAGAGCTCGATCGCGAGGACCCTCGCTACGGGTTCGCGGTTCACAAAGGTTATGCCACACCGCAGCACATTAGCGCGCTCCAAGAATACGGGCCGAGCGTACACCATCGCTCCGGCTTTGCCCCGGTAAAATTTGCCCAACTCGAACTCTTGTTCGAGGTGGGGCACGACGCAGACGAGCTTGGTGAAACCGAGTACGAGCTCCAAGGGGCGCGAGGGTGAGGAGCGCGCCGCAGGCTTCCTGTGCGACCGGGGATATCGCATTCTCGCCCGAAACCTTCGCCTTCCAGGTGGAGAAATCGATCTGCTTTGCTTGGAGGGCCGAGTGCTGGTGTTCGTCGAGGTGAAGCGCCGCGACGGGACGCGGTTCGGTTCCGCGTTGGCGGCCGTCGACTATCGTAAACGGAAGACGATACGCGACCTCGCCGCTGACTACGCCCAAATCATCGCACCGGGGATGCGCATCCGGTTCGATGTTGTCGCCATAGACGGTAATCGTCTGTGCCTCCATCGAAACGCTTTCTAGTCGCTATGGACAGAAAAGGCTAGTGGAATCACTCCAAGGACGGATCTTCAGCGGTCGATACGAAATCGCCGAGCTGATTGGCCGCGGCGGAACCGCGGATACCTACCGGGCGGTCGATGCAAAACTCCATCGTGACGTCGCGGTGAAAGTCTTAATCGAGCGCTCCGACGAGACCAATGCGCGCCTCCTTTTGGAAGCGCGTGCGATGGCGCGCCTGAACCACCCTCGGATTGTCGCCGTGTACGATGCCGGCGAGGACGACGGGATCTCCCACATCGTGATGGAGCTCGTGCGAGGCAAGACCCTCGCGCAACTCGAGGGCGGCGAGCTTGCCTACCGGCAAGCACTCGGATATATCGGAGAGGTTCTCGAAGCGCTCGACTACGCGAACTCCCAGGGCATCATCCACCGGGACATCAAGCCGTCGAATATCATGATCGTCGAAGACGGCAAGCACACGAAGCTTACCGACTTCGGGCTCGCGCGCCGCGCGAGCGAAGTAACCCAGACGACGCGCACGGGGCAGATTGTGGGAACGATCTCCTATCTTGCGCCCGAGCGGTTCCTCAGCAAACCCGCCGACGTGCGCAGCGATTTGTATTCGGTCGGTATCGTCATGTTCGAGATTTTTACCGGCACGCTGCCTTTCCGCAACGACCGCGACGACATCGTCGCAACGATGTATTCGCACGTTCACGACCTTCCGACGTCACCGCGCGAGATCAATCGAAATATTCCTGAATCGCTCGAGAACGTCATCATGCGAGCGATCGAAAGGGACCCCGCGCGCCGCTACCAAACGGCGCGCGAGTTTCTGAGCGAGGTCCAAGGACTGCTCGGGCCGCACGCAGCAGCGAAGCATAGCGATACGTCGCCGGCTCCCGAAGCGAAACCCCTCAAGACGTTCACGCCGAGCGTCGGCGGGGCGGCGACCGATCCAACGCTACGCCAGGCTCTGGATCGCGCGCTCGCGAGCTCGCGCAACCGGAGCGACGCACT
>JBDTFK010000266.1:0-8341 GCA_039937995.1 Vulcanimicrobiaceae bacterium
AAATCGATTTACCGCTTCGCAGCACGTCGAGTAAAATATCGATCGTACCGTAGACGGCTCTACCGACGCGACAGGTGAGCCCGACGATTTTGCCTTGCCGGTTTCGAATAGCGCTGATGCGATGTAAGGTTTGTTCGATTCCGGCGCGATTGTCCGCGCCGAAGGCAGAAATTCGTGAACCGACGTGCCCGATGTCTTCGTTCGTCACCGGTGTCTCGGAAAGATAGCGAAAATCCGACGCAAACCGGGCCTCGGGCGGACGCCCCAGGTCGAGTACGACTTCGATGATCTCTTCGAGGTTTGGGAGACGGACGAGCGCTTGTCGGATGGGCAGTGGGAAGATGTCGAGGAGTTGAGAGAGTTCCCAACTCGGAGAAATTGACTGCGCTTTGACCGCCAAGTGATGACCCTCGCTTCCAAGGGATGTTTTCAATCCATTACCCACATATAGGGTGTGGCCCTGCAGACGCTACTAGGCTTTGTGGTTCGCGACGAAATCTGGACAAATCACCACGGACCCCGCCTCTCTATACCCTCCTACCCGGCGTCGAGCAAGGAGTTTCGGCCGTCGAAAGAAGGCACTACGACGCGAATGATCTTGAGTTCATCGTCGTGCGGTCCTTGAACGCGTACGCCCGCTTTAAGTTCGAGGCGAACGTAGTCGATGAGGTCCCCGGTGATTTCCTCACCGGGTGAGAGCACCGGGATTCCGGGTGGGTACGGCGAGATCGTTTCCGCACAAATTCGGCCTGCGGATTCGCGAAACGGCACGAATTCGGTATCGGCTAAAAACGCATCGCGAGGCAACATGCGCATCGGTGGAATGGCCGGCAATGCGTAACTCCCTCGCTTGATGCGTTGCTCGAGAATGCCGGACGGCGCGTACATATCGACGGGCCGGTCGTCGCGCGCCATTTCTTCGAATGCGTTCACGAAGCGCTCGGCGGCATCTCGCGTCGTTCCGATCGTGAAGAGAGCTACGATGTTGAACAGATCGGCGAGTTCGACTTGAATGTTGTACCGCCGACGCAACAGATCCGAGGCTTCATAGCCCGTATAGCCGAGCCCCGTCACGCGAACCGTGATCTTGGTGGGATCGAGATCGAAAATGCCTTCGCGCCCTTGGATCTCTTCACCGAAACAGTACACGCCGCCGATTTGATTCAAGCGCCCACGCACTTCTTCGGCGAGTTCGATCGTTTTCGAGAGCAGCGCGGAACCTTCTACCGCCATCTGTTTGCGCGCGACGTCGAGCGAGGCAACCATCGGCAAATTCGGTGAAGTCGAAAGAAACATTTTGAGAACGGCTTTGAGCCGGTCGACGCGGACGCGGTCGCCGATTTGATGAAGCATCGCGCACTGCGAAAATGCGGAGAGCATCTTATGCGTCGAGTTGATGCACATGTCGGCACCTGCCGCAGTTGCCGAAACCGGAAGGGCGGGATGGAAATGGAAATGCGGGCCCCACGCCTCGTCAACGAGCATGAGTTTTCCGGCACGGTGAACGATGCGTTCGATCGCGACGAGGTCCGCGGCCACGCCGTAATAGGTGGGCGATACGAGGTAGACGGCCTTAACGTCGGGATGTTCTTCGAGCGTTCGCTCGACGGTCTCCGGCGTTACGCTGTTGTCCATGTGCAGTTCTTGATCGACCGCCGGCTGCATATAAATTGGACGCGCACCGCTCATGACAAGCCCGCCGAGCATGGACTTATGCGAATTGCGCGGCACCGCGATCTTGTCGCCGGGGTTTACCGCCGTCATCATCATGCACTGGTTGCCGCTCGTAGAGCCGTTGATTAAGAAAAACGTGCGATCGGCGCCGTACGCCTCCGCGGCGAGTTCTTGCGCTTCCTTAATCGACTCCATCGGTTGCAGCAAATCGTCGATGCCCGGCATCGGTGTGAGGTCGATCGCGCAAATATTGTCGCCGATAAATTCGCGAAACGCCGAATCCATGCCGTGGCCTTGCATGTGCCCCGGCGTGTGAAACGGCTGAACGCCGGAATCGACGTACTCGAGGAGCGCCTGAAAATACGGGGTCTTGGTTTGATCCACGTCGCAGGATGAGGCGCAGCTATCGCGCTACGCCATCACCTCAAACCCTAGTCTCTGGAGCATTGCGAAATCATCGACGTCGCTACGACCACTCGTCGTCAAATAGTTCCCCAGCACGATTCCGCTCGCGCCGCTGCGCATTCCGAGATCTTGCAGCCCCTGCAACGTAATTTCTCGACCCCCGGCAAAACGCACGAGCGCTTTCGGCAACGCGAGGCGCGCCATCGCGACAAAGCGTAGCGCCTCGACCGGCTCGACGAGCGAGCGATCTTGAAACGGCGTCCCCGGGCGCGGGTTGAGAAAGTTTATCGGCACTTCAGCCGGTTCGAGCAGTTGCAGCGTGCAGAGAAAATCGATGCGGTCTTCAAGCGTTTCGCCCATGCCGATGATACCGCCGCAGCAGATATCCAGTTCGTGTTTGCGCACGAGTTGAAGCGTTTGCCAGCGTTCGTCGAAGGTGTGCGTCGTGCAGACGGAGGGGAAATACCGGCGCGAGGTCTCGAGGTTGTGGTTGACTTTGTCCACCCCCGCGTCGAGCAAACGCAGCACTTGGTCTTCCGTGAGGATGCCGAGTGAAACGGCGACGGATAACGGGAACTCCGCCTTAATTAAGCGAACCGCTTCGCAAACGCGATCGAGCAGTTTCGTCGAAGGGCCGCGCACCGCCACGACCACACAGAACTCACCGGCACCGCGCGCGTGCGCCTCGCGGGCGGCCGCAACAAAACCCTCGACACTTGAAAACGGTTCCGCCTCGACATCGCTTGCGTACCGCGCGCTCTGCGAGCAGAAATTGCAGTCTTCGGAGCACCCGCCTTTTTTTGCGTTATACAGCACTTCGACGGCGATTTCATTCCCGCAAAACTTCATGCGCGCAGCATCGGCAAGCGCGAGCAGATCCGGAACGTCGTCTTCGGGGAGAACGGCGAGCGCTTCCAAGAGGGCCCGGTCGGCGGGCAATTCGCGCTCCAGAACGCGTTCCCGCGCTGCGTCGATCGTGGGATGGGACACCGCTTAACCTCGCGTTTTCACTAAATCGTCGAAGAGCCGCGACCCGGCTTCCACCGAGGCTTCCTCGTCGACGGCAAACGGCAGAATGCCAAAAATCTTCAGCTTTCCCTGCAACGCATGCTCGACGTCGTCGCGATACGACTGCTCGGTCGGACCGAAACGCTCGACGAGCACCGCGCCGGCAATCGGAAGCCCCATCTGCTCGCAGATCGAGATGGTGAGCATCGCATGGTTCAGACAACCCAGACGCAACCCGACGGTAAGGATCACCTCCAGCTTGCCGGCGCGGACGACGTGCCCGAAATGCTCGCGCGAGTTCAGCGGCACCATGATTCCGCCGGCACCTTCGGCGACAAGGCCCGTTTCGATGGCAACCATCGCATCCGCGAGTTCTTTTGCGTACACCTCCATCAGCCCGTACGCGGCGGCGGCCGTCCATGGGTCGGCGGCTCGTTCGAAGCGCGCGAGTTCCAGGTATCGAACGCCCGCAAGTTTGCCGGCGCGGGCGGCATCGCCGGGAACGCCCCGGGGGAGTCCGGTCTGTACGACCTTCACGATCGTCGGATTGAGGCCGGCGTTCTTTAACGCCAGGGCGAGCGCCGCGGTGACGCGTGTTTTTCCAACGTCGGTGTCGGTTCCCGTTACGAAATAGCGATGCATTCGGCAATGCCCCGTACGAGTAGATCGATCTGTTCGAGCACGTGATCGGAGCGCAGCGAACACCGCAAACGCGACGATCCCTCCGGGACCGTCGGCGGTCGCACTGCGGGCGCGTAGAGCTTCTTCTTAAGCAGTGCCTCCGACACGCGCATCGCGCGTTCTTCGCTCCCCAAAACGACCGGCACGATCGGCGACGGGTTGGAGAACACCGGGAGGTCGAGCGCTTGCAGACCGCTACGCAGAAATGCGACGTTGTCGTGCAGACGTCGACGCCGGTCGTCGCCGCGACGGATCGCTACGAGAGCCACGCGAGCGGCCAATGCTAGCGCCGGCGGCAACGCCGTGTCGAAAATGAACGTTCGCGCGGCGTTGACCAACAATTCGATAACGCTTGCGGGACCGGCGATGAATCCGCCCTGCGCGCCGAAAGATTTCGAAAGCGTTCCCATCACAACCAGCCGCGAATCGTCGATCGATCGCGCGAGGCCGGCCCCCTCGAGGCCTACGACGCCGAGTGCGTGCGCTTCGTCGAGCAGCAGAACGTCATCGTCGCCTAAGCCGGCGAAGAGCGCCGCAACGTCGATTGCATCACCGTCCATGCTGAAAATCGACTCGGTAACGATCAGCGACCGGCGCGCGCGCTCCGCAACGGGCGGAACATTCGCGTGCGCGTAAACTACGCGTTCGGACGCCGCCATCCGGACGCCGTCGATCAGGCTCGCGTGATTGAGCGCATCGGAATACACGGCGTCTACCGTCCGCGCAAGCACCGGGACTGCGCCGAGCGCCGCGAGATAACCCGAGGAAAACAGGAGCGCGCGCTCGCGCCCGAGCCACGCCGCGATCTCTTCCTCCAACAACGAATGTTCCCGGTGGCGCCCACCCAAGAGCCGCGCTCCGCCGGAACCCACCCGCGTTGCATGGTGGAACGCCTGCAGCACCTGCGGATCGGTTGCAAGCCCCAGATAGTCGTTGGACGAAAAATCGATCGCACCGCCGGCTTGATGCGTTTGCAATTCGCGATAACGATGCTGCGAGCGAAATTCGTCCAACATCGCATCGACTTCGTGCAGGTAACTCACACCGGCTACAGCTCTGCGAGCAATGCGGCGAAAAACGCGTCGATTTCTTCCATACTCGATGAAAGCGGCGGAACGAACTGCACGACGTCGCCGATCGGCCGGGTAAAGTGCCCGCGCTCGTAAAGCCCATTTGCGACTTCCGACGCTTTGGCTCCGAGGCGTTCGGAGGCGAGCTCGATCCCCGTCATCGTTCCCACGCGCCGCGCGTCGCGCACGAACGCCCGATCGCGAACGGCGTCGAGGTGCGACTCGATACGTTCGCCGAGCATGCGTGCGTTCTCGAGGGTACGCTCGCGCGCGAAGAGTTGCAACGATGCAAGCGCTGCTGCACACGCGATGGGATTGCCCGCATAGGAGTGACCGTGAAAGAATTGCTTGCGATCGCCCGCGTCACCCAAAAACGCGTCGAAGATGCGCTCCGTCGTAAGCGTCGCGGAGAGCGCGAGCGAGCCTCCGGTTAGGCCTTTTCCGACCGTCACGATATCGGGGCGCAAGCCTAGCTGCTCGAAACCAAACATCGTGCCCGTCCGACCGAAACCCGTTGCTATCTCGTCGACGATTACGAGCGGCGTGCAAGCGCGCAGCATCGAATACCGCGCCGTCGGAATGACGCGCATGCCGGCTGCGGCTTGTACCAGCGGCTCGACGATGATTGCGGCGATGTCCGGCTGGCGAAGGACGGATTCGTCGTCATACGGCAACGACTCGAAGGTGACCGGGCCGAAGCGCGTTTTAAATACGGAAATGCCGGAAACGCTCATTGCGCCGCTCGTGTCTCCGTGATACGCGTCGGTTAAGCGCACGAACCGCGTGCGCCACGGTTGCGCTGCGTGCTGCCAGTACTGCAACGCCATTTTTAGCGAGGCCTCGATAGCGCTTGCACCGTCGCTTGCGAAGAACGCGTAGTCCATGCCGGCCACCGCGCACAGCTGTTGCGCAAGTTCTTCCGCTACGGGATTGCTCGCCCCAAGGGTCGTGGCGTGATCCAGCGTCGCGGCTTGCGTTGCGATGGCCGCCACGATCGCCGGATGCCCGTGCCCGTGAATCGTCGTCCATATCGAACTGACGGCGTCGTACACGCGGTTTCCCCGAGCGTCCGTCAGCGTCGTCCCCTCGCCGCGAATGAAGGTCCGCGCATTCGCGTCGAAGGACTGCATCTGGGTGAACGGAAGCCAAAGCCGGGATCGCACTTGCAGCATGAAGCATCCGAGTTTCGCGTGGACGCGCCGGTAATCATCGTAGGAGGGGGCCCTGTCGGCCTCTCGCTTTCGCTTGGGCTCGCGGCGCGCAAGGTAGCGTCGATCGTACTCGAGCGCAACGCCGAGCCGGTGCAGGAGTCACGCGCGCTCGTCATCTGGCCGCGAACGCAAGAGATTTTCCGCGACTGGAACGCCTACGAAGCCCTCCGCGAAGCGAGCAGCTTCGTCACCGATTTCACCGCGGTCAACGCCAAAACCGAGCGCCGGATGATCGCCCTCGATTTCCGGCTCTTAAGCGACGTCGTCGACGATCCCGGCATCTTCGTGATTCCGCAAAACGTGACGGAAAGAGTCTTGCGCGAATTGGTTTGCGCAAATCCCTACTGCGATTTGCAAACCGGTGTTGAAGTAACGTCGCTTGCGCAAGAGGCGCAATCGGCCCTCGTCCATTTCGAACGCGGCGAAGCGCGCGAGTCGCTGCGCGCCTCGTATGTGGTCGGCTGCGACGGGGCGCATGGCCTTGTGCGTCACGCAATCGGCATGTCGCTCGAAGGCATTACGTATGATTCGCGCATCGTGCTTAGCGACGAAACGATCGAGGAGCCTTTGGCAGAAAATAGCACGGCGCGCATTCGCCTCGACCAGCCCGGGATTCGTTTGGCGATACGATTCGCGGAGAAAACGTGGCGGGTCATCGCCTCGATCGAAAAAGGTCAATCTGACGAGGACGCGCTTCTGCCCGGCGCCCACCGGGAACGGCTGCGCACCCTCTTTGGAAACGTTTTCACGACGACGCTTTGGAGCAGCCTTTTCAAAATCCACCGCCGGCACGCGCAGCGCTTTATCATCGGGCGTGTCGCGCTCGCCGGCGATGCGGCGCACCTTAATAGTCCGGCGGGGGGCCAGGGAATGAACGCGGGGATTCAAGACGCCGCAAACCTCGCCTGGAAAATCGCTTACGCCCTCGGCGGTCGCGGCAACGGCGCTGCGCTCTTCGAGAGCTACGACGTCGAGCGTCGCGAAATGGTCACCGACACGATCGAACGGTTTACCGATCGCCTAACGCGCGTCGGCATCGGTTTTACGCCGCGCGCGAAACAATTCGTCGTGCGCGCGGCTTCGCGCGTCATGCAGGGCGCGGGGATGCAACGGAAGTTGTGCCGGAGCATCGGCATGCTCGGCGGCCGCTACACGCGCTCGCCACTCGTCGACACCCGGCATCCTCTTGCGGGACGACGTATCGACGATCTCGTGCTAAGCGACGGGTCGCGAATCAATCATCGCCGGAGAGGTGAAGCCGCGCTCGTCGTCGCGGGAGAATTCGCACTCGCGTTACCGCACATTCACGTGCCGTTGCCGCCTAAGCGCTGGCACGTAAAACCGCCGGTCGTCCTCATTGTGCGCCCCGATGGATGCGTAGCCGCCGTCATCGAAAAACCGAGCATCGAACGCATAGAATCGGCTTGGAACAAAGCCTTCTGCAACGCGTTTCCGCTCGCCGACCTGGCCGCCACGTAGAGAACTTTCGCTTTCCGCTAGCTTTCGATCCGTTCGTCGATCGAGACGTTGTAGAGAAACAAGAACTTGCCCCATTCGTCGGGCAACGTATTGCGCTTAATTTGAATCCAAGGGATATATTTCGGCTGGCGAGGTTTTTTCTTCAACGCCATGTTGGCCTCGGCCGGGGTACGGTTATTTTTACGGTTGTTGCACCGCATGCAAGCACATACCAGATTTTCCCACGTGGAAGGGCCGCCGCGGCTCTTGGGCACGACGTGATCGACGGTCATCAATTTTTCGCCGTGCAACGCACAGTACTGGCACGTATGATCGTCGCGAATCAGTACGTTCTTCTTCGTAAGCGCGACTTTTTGCACCGGCCGGCGAATGTAGTACAGCATGCGGATAATCGACGGCATCCGCATCTCGTACCGCGCCGAGGCAAGGATCCGGTCGCGATTGTGCACGATCTCCGCTTTGCCGCTAAAGAGCAGCTTGACGGCCCGCTGAAAACTCGTGATGTTCAGCGCTTCGTAGGTAAAATTCAACACGAGCACTTCGCTCACGATTGCCCGGCCTCCGAAGCGCCGAAACGCGAGGCCAAAATGCGACGAAAGCGAGGCATTAGATGCCTCGCTTTCGCAAAAAGCTCAAACGCAATTCGAGTCCGCGGCCTTGCTTCGGCACGGGGCTCGAGCGGTTGGGTCTGCTCTTGGAACCCGGCGCTTCCGGCCGAATTCGCCGCAAGGCAACGCATCGCAGAAGGAATTACGCGGCGGCTGAAGCCTTCCCTACGCTTTTCGCTTCGCCGATGAGTTTTAAGAAGTATTC
>JBDTFK010000267.1:0-8571 GCA_039937995.1 Vulcanimicrobiaceae bacterium
GACCGCGTGCCACGGATCGCGCCACCGCCGGACGCGGGAACCGTTGCAATCCTGCCCGGTAGCCGGGCGGGCGAATTGAAATACCACCTGCCGCGACTCGCGCGCGCTTATCGCTTGCTCAAGGAAGGCCGGCCCAAGTTGCGCGGCGTTTTCGGCGCGGCGACCGATCGCGGCGAGGCCGCGATCCGGACGGTCATCGCGGGCGAGAAACTCGCCGACGTGCGCGTGGAGCGCGGCGTACCGGCGGCGATTGCCGACGCGGACGCGGCGTGGGTGGCCTCCGGAACGGCCGTGCTCGAAAGCACGCTGCTGGGCGTGCCGGCCGTCGCGCTCTATGTCATCGCGCCGATTTTGGCGCGGCACGCCCGCAACGTCTATTCGGGAAAATACGTCACGTTGCCGAACCTGATTCTCGACCGCGAACTGGTGCCGGAATTCTTGCAGGACAATGCAACGCCGCAAAATCTCGCGAGCGCCATGGACGCGTTGCTCGCAAACCCATCGCAGCAGTACGGTGCGTTCGCGGAACTGCGGCGCCGGCTCGGTCCGCCCGACGCCCTCGAGCTTTGCGCGAAGTTTTGCGTTGCGCTCGCGAAGGTGGGAAGCGCGTAGCGATGCGGATATATCACACCTCGGACCTGCACGACCGGCGCGGTTTCGTCCCGCGACTGCGCGCGCTGCGTGAAGAGCGGCCGGGACTGCTCTTCGATTCGGGCGACTCGCTTCGCGGAAGCCAGACGGTCTATCATCGCAACGAACCGATCATCGCCGAGATCGACGCTGCCGGATACGACGCGCAAGCGATCGGAAACCGCGAGTTCCACTATCTTTTTCCGCTCTTACGCAATCGCGCGGCGAAGATGGCGCATCCGCTCGTATGCACGAACCTTACCGACACAAAACAGCGCGAATTGCCCTTCCTTCGTTCGATGACCTTGCGCTCGGGCGACGGCATCACGATCCATCTGCTCGGCCTGCTCGTCATGCAGTATCCCACCGGGAGCCCGTACGAACGAATCTTCGGATGGCGCTTTACCGACCCGTGGGACGCCGTCGAACCGTACGCGCAACGCGTCCCCGACGGCGATGCGCTCGTCGTGCTCTCGCACGTCGGACTCAACCTCGACCGCAAGCTTGCGTGCGCGGTTCCGCGCATCGATCTGATTCTCGGCGGCCATAGCCACGACACGCTCTTCGCACCGGAGTACGTGGGCGACGTTCCGATCGTCCATGCAGGTCCTTACGGGCAATTCGTGTCGCGGACGGAACTGCATTACGATGCGGCGCGCGCGCGCATGCGTATCGATGATTTCGCGCTCCTACCCTTACTCGGAGTTTCGCCGTAACGGTGGCGCGCGTGTTGTTCGTCACCAACGGGAACGGCGAGATCGCCATCGCCGACCGCATCGCGCAAGAGGTGCGCGATCTCGCACCGGACCTGCGCGTGGATCATCTCGCGCTCGTCGGGGTGAGCCGTTCCGAGTACATGGTCGACGCCGGCCCGCAGGAACGCATGCCGAGCGGCGGCTTAATCGCGATGGGCCAGTTCAAAAACATCGCGCGCGATCTCCGCGCGGGTTTGATCGCGCTTACGCTTTCGCAGCGAAAATTTCTCACGGCGTCGCGCGGGCGCTACGATCGCGTAGTTGCCGTCGGCGACGCGTATGCGTTGTTAATGGCGCTCGCGGCGCGCGCTCCGGTGACGTACGTCGGCACGGCAAAAAGTGTGCGCGTTGCGCCGTACGGTCCGGTTGAACGAGCGATTTTGCGGCGCGCCGAGCGCGTGTTCGTGCGGGACGGGCCGACGGCGGAACGGCTACGCTCGCAGGGCGTCGACGCGCAATCGCCGGGAAACGTGATCGTCGATCTCTTCGCGAATTTCGATGACCAGCGCGCGGACGACGCGGTTGAGGCGTTTGCGCCCGCGATCGCGATGTTTCCGGGAAGCCGCGAAGCCGCGTACGGGGACGCGGTGTTTCTCGCCGACATCGTGCGCCGCGTTGCGAACGAGCATCCGCATCTTGGCGGCGTGCTCTCCATCGCCCCGGTGCTCGATAGCGCGCGTTTTGCGCGGGAATTAGCGCAGACGTGGGAAGTCGGCGAAGGGCGCAACGCGCAGGTGACTTTCGAATTACGCGAGCGCGGACGCACGGTAGTGCGCGCTTGGAGCGGCCCGCTTGGCGCGTTGCTGCGCCGCGTCCAGCTCGTCATCGGACAGGCCGGGACGGCGAACGAAGCGGCCGCGGCAGCGGGCATCCCGGTGGTTGCATTCGAGCGCGGTGAAGACCGGAAAACGGCATGGTACCGCATGCGACAATCCGGTCTGCTCGGAGCCGCCCTTACCGTGCTACCCGGGGATGCGGCGCGAGCTGCGCGGGAACTCGGCGCTCTCCTTGCCGATCCCGCGCGCCGCGCGTACATGGGCAACGCCGGGCGGGAACTGATGGGTCCGCCGGGCGGCGCGCGGGCAATTGCGCGCGCGATCGCCGGCGCCGCATGAGCGCCGCTCGCCGCGCGGTAGTGCCCGCGCTCGTCGTCGTCTATGCGTGCATCCCGCTCTTCCCCGCATTCATCACCCTCACGAGCGTCGACTTTCCGGGCGTGTCGTTACTCCCGCTTCCGCTAGCGCTCGCGATTTTAGCGCTGATGGTGATGCTCGCAATTGTCGGAACGATCGCCTTGCTCGTGCCGCCGCGCGAGAAACCCGCGCTCTTCATGCAACTTCTCGCATGGTGCGCCGCCGGATTGCTCGCGGCGCTCGCCGGATTCAATCCGCGCGACGGCATCGTCTTCACCGGCATTCTGGGTCTAGGCTTGGTGTGGTTTTGTATCGTGATGCGATACTATCGCGAGCCCGGCACCGCGCGCGCGATCTATTGGGCCTACGTCCTCTCCGGCTTGTTTGCAAGCGCCCTTGCAATCGCGATGGTGCTCGCGCGATATCCGGCGGCGCAATATACGATCGGGCACGCAAGAGCGATTGGAACGTTTATTCTGCCGGGCGAACTCGCCGGTTATTTGATCGTATTTTTGCCGCTGACGTTCGCCCTTTCGCGCGTTGCGCGGAGCAGAGCGTTGCGGACGGTCGCAATGCTCGCGCTTATCGTGGGAGCGCTTGCCATGCTGTTGACGTTCTCGCGCACGGGTTGGATCGGCCTTGCCAGTGCGATTGCGTTTTTCGCTGCGGTTCGCGCGCGTTCGCGGCATGCGGCGCTCGCGTACGCGGTCGCGATCGTTGGAGCTGCGGTGGTCGCGGTTGCGCTGGTGTTCAACGCTCACCACGATCCAAGCGAAAATTTCACGCGGCTTTCGATCTGGCAAACGGCCGCCGGCGTGATCGACCGTTTTCCGCTCACCGGGGTCGGCCCATTTGGGTTTTCGCGCCTTTACGAACTCGTGCGGCTGCCCGACGGTGACGCAACCGCGTTCCACGCGCATAGCGTCTATTTGACGTTTCTCGCGGAACTCGGAATCGTTGGATTCTCGGCCATCCTCTGGACGTTTTGGTCGTTTGCGCGGGAATTGCGCAGCCGGCTGCGCGTTGCAAATCCGGACGCGCGCCTACTCGCCGTTGCGATCGCGGCGGGACTCGCCGGAACTCTCGTGCAAGGGCTGATCGATACCGTGAGCGTCGTCATTTTTGGATTGTGGCTCCCAACGCTGGCGCTTGCGCTCGAAACCGCGCGCTCCGGCGCGGTCGACGCATGACGCTGCGCCCGCTCGCGACGATCGCCTTAGCCGGTCTCGCCGCCTGCAATCCGCAGGTGCCCAAGGGTGCCGCGACCGCATCGCCCTCACCGAGCCCGGCCGGGTCGCCCGGCGTGTCACTCAAAATTAGCGGGAACGGCACCGCACAGCGGCCGATGCGGATGGTCCAGTCGAAGGGAAATCGCAAGCAATTCGACTTGATCGCGCACTCCTTCGTCAGTACCGGAGCGCTCGGGAGTGCCCGCGCAACCTTCAGCAACGTCCACGTGACATTTTTCGCAAAAGACGGAACGACGCTCGTTGCGGAAGCGCCGCGGGCGCTTGGGGATCAAACGTCGAACATCGTGGCACTCTCCGGCGGTGTGAAAGCGCACAACAACGCGGGTATGACGCTGCGGTGCGACGATCTTGTCTACAACCGTACCACGGAGATGATTCACGGTACGGGGCACGTGATCATAACCGACGGCCGTGGATTGCGCGCAACGGGACACCGGTTCGACTCCGATATCACGCTTACACACACAAAGATGCAATGAGTACTACGATAAACGCACATTCGATCAAACTCCGCGGCCTCGTGAAGAACTACGGCGAGCGCGCGGTCGTCAACGGGGTGAGCGCCGAAGTCAATACCGGCGAGATCGTCGGACTTCTCGGGCCGAACGGCGCGGGGAAGACGACGACGTTCTACATAGTCGTGGGGCTCGTCAAGCCCGACGGCGGAAACGTTGTGCTCGAGGACGGAAAACGCGAAATCAATCTCTCGGGTCGCCCGATGTACGAGCGCGCGCGCAACGGAATCGGCTATCTCGCACAGGAGAACTCGATTTTTCGCAAGCTCTCCGTCGGCGATAATATCCGCCTTATCTGGGAGCAAAACGGCGTTCCGCGCGCCGAGCAAGAGCGTCGCTTGCCCGCTCTGCTCGAAGAATTCGGACTGCGACGTTTCGTCGATGCGCGCGGCGACAGTCTCTCGGGAGGCGAACGCCGGCGCGTGGAAATCGCGCGCGCGATTGCAACCGAACCGGCCTTCCTGCTCCTCGACGAGCCGTTTACCGGCATCGATCCGATCGCAGTATCCGACATACAAGCGATGATCCGCCAGCTGCGCGATCGCGGGCTGGGCGTCTTGATTACCGACCATCAAGTTCGCGAAACGCTGGCCATCGTCGACCGTGCCTACATCATGAACAACGGGCGCATCGAGGTTTCCGGCTCGGCGCACGATGTGCTCGAATCGTCGATTGCGAGAAAGTTTTACTTGGGCGAAGGGTTTCGTCTTTAGTGAAATTTCGCCCGACGATTCTCGACCGGTACATGCTTCAAGAGCTTGCGGGCCCTTTTGGATTCGGACTTTCCGCATTCACGTTGATCTTTGCGGCGACGCAGCTCTTAGCAATCGGGCGGCTGGTATCTACGGAGCACGCCCCCCTGTGGGCCGCGATCGAGATTTTCCTCTGGAATCTGCCCAGCGAAACCGTTTTCGTCATTCCGATGGCGCTCTTGCTCGGGACGTTGCTTGCGATGCAGCGGCTTTCGGGCGAAAGCGAGATCACGGCGATGAAGGCGGGAGGCATCACCCTCGCGCGAATGGTCGCGCCGCTTCTCGCGGCCGGCCTCGTCATGTCGATCGTGACCTTCGTGTTGCAGGAAGTCGTGGCGCCTTACGCTTCCGAACAGGTCACGGCAATCGAAAATAGTGCCATAACGCATACCAGCGCGTTTTCTCAGGATCTCACCGTCGTCGCTCCGTTGCCCGGTGGCGGGAAGCAGATCACGATCGCGACGTCGTACGAGCCTCACACGCGCGCGCTGCTTCACGTAACGCTCGTGCAATACGACAAAGGGAATCAACCGACGCAGGTGGTTTTTGCCGACCGCGCCGATTTCACGGCCGATAAATGGACGCTGAATAACGTGAGCCTATACCGATTCAATCCCGACGGGACGATCCTCACCGAGCCGCACCTCGCCCAGCAAGAAGTGGCGCTCGGAGAGAACCCGACCGATATCGTAAAACGCCTGAGCCAAAACGATCCCGAAACGATGAGCCGCACGCGAATCGCGGACATCGTGAAATCGGGTCAGCTTACCCCGACGGAATTGCGCAGATACGTTACGACGTATCAAGAAAAACTTGCGCGGCCGTTCGCGTGCTTCGTCTTTACGTTGCTGGCGGTGCCGTTCGGAATCCGCGTCGCGCGCGGTGGCGGTAGCGCCAGTCTCGGCTTTGGGCTTGCGGTCGCCATCGTTTTCGTCTACTACATCGTCATGACGATTTTCTCGTATATCGGCGAAGCGTTTTTGGTCATCGCTCCGGTCGCAGCATGGATGCCGAACGTCATCTTCACGGCAATCGGCGCCGTGCGACTTCGGCGCGCGGCCGCGGTATAACGGCGTATGTGGGTTGACATCGTTCGCGGAACCGGCACGATCCTGATCATCATGGCCGTTGCGGGAGCAATTGCTTACGTGGGCGACCGCGTCGGTCACCAGGTCGGCCGCAAGCGCCTGACGCTCTTCGGGATCCGGCCCCGCTACACGTCGACGATCGTCGCCATCGGAACGGGCATGCTCATTGCCTTCATCGTTACGATGATCGCGATTCTTGCATCGCAGCAAGTCAAGACGGCGTTCTTCAAGCTCAACCAAATCAACACCGAAATCGCAGATTTGCAGGCGCGCCAGAAAGAGCTCGAGAGCAAGGTTAACAACGGAAAACTGATCATTCCGAACGATGCGCTGCTCGTGCCCCGATTTACCATCATTCGCCAGGACGATAGTGCCGCAGCGCGTCTAGGTCGTGTGCTCGCGTTCTATTCGTCGTCCGTGCAGTTCATAAACTCGCAATATCCTCAGTTAGGTCTTAAACCGTTTAAGACGCCGCCGGATATCGACAAACGGCTTTCGGCCCTGGTGAACGATCCGAAAATCCTCGCAGAGTTGACGATCGCGCCCGTCGTTCTCATGATCGGTTCGGATCAAAACCTCTACGAGGGCGACCAGATTCACTTTCAATTGAATGCTACGCCCGACTCGCGCCGCTTTAGCCGCGGGCAAAATATCGCGTCGCTACCTATTCCGGGTGGACAAAACGCCAACGCAATCATCGCAATCCGGGAGTTGCAGCAGTACGTCGCCAATGCGGGGCGCGCGCAGCAATTGCCGTCGTACATCGCCCAAAACGTCCAGGTCTTCGGTACGCTGCCCGAAGCCGGGCAAATGCAGTCCATGCTCTCGCATGCGGGTAAATATTACCTGACGGCCTATGCCGCAACCGATATTTATCCGCATACCGGAGGCATGCCGATCGAAATCGCCCTCGTCGCTGCAAAGTGAGCGGGATCATCCTCGGAGTCGACCCGGGCACCCGCAAGGCGGGCTATGCCGTCGTGGGAAGTGACGGGCGCGCGCTGACCCAGGGGGTCGAGGAACTTCCGCTGCTCGCGGCACGCATCGTCCAGATCGGGGCAGCCCACGATATTGCGGCCGTCGCGCTCGGCATGGGGACAAATGCCGAGGGCATCCTCGGGATGCTCGCCTTCGTCGGGGTGCCGGTCCGACTCGTGGACGAGCGCGAAACAACGCTACGAGCTCGTGCGTTATACTTTGAAGATCATCCCCCAAAGGGGTGGCGGCGGCTGGTTCCCTTAGGTATGCAAGTGCCACCCAGACCAATCGACGATTACGCAGCTGTCCTTATCGCCCGCCGCTATCTGGCAGACGAAGGCAACCGGTAAAATTTGGTATAAGTGAATCGTCCGCCGTTTTTTGTCGATAGTAAGAGTCCCAAGGAACCGGCGGCGGGCTGAGGGACGGAGGAAATGATGCGTCGCGCTTTAGGCGTTGTCGTGGTCGTGGCACTGATTGGAGTGCTGTGCCCCCGTATTGCCTTAGGGTTCGCACCCGCCCCCGCATCGGCAATTTCCGGCGACTTTCCGGCGCAGATTTTCTCGCGCGCCTTCGGCGAGCGCAGCCTCCACGCTGATTTCGGCACCGTTGCCGCCGGAAGCTTGCTGGACGAATCGTTTTTCAGCCGCTTCGCGCTGCGCGTAGCGACCGAACCCGAGGGTGCCGGTGAGGCGCTTGTGAGCGCGTCGCCCGCGGCGCTTCCGCTTCTCTCGTTGAACCTTTTTGCTCCGATGAGCTCCGGCCAAAAGCCGTGGACGATTGCCGTACGCGACGACGATTATCGCGCGCCCGCAATTGCAACGCCGCTTACGCTTTCGAGCGCCGGGCCGGCGGAGCCCGTGATCGGAACCTACCAAGGAGCCGGCCCGCAGTCGGCGGCGCCTCCGTCGGCCTTTCATTTCGATCTCACCAGCAGTACCGCGCTTTCACCGCGGCTCGTTACGTTTAGCCCGGTAATGAATCCGCAGCAAGCATTCACCGCGGGTGCATCGGGCCCCGATGCAAGTACCACGCTGCCGCAAGCTCAAGCGGGCGTAGCGGTTCCGATGCGCGTGGGTCGCGTGCATTTGCAAACGCACGTCGAAGGCGCGCAAGCGCAGCAGACGCAACTTGCGCTTCACGACAACGCCGTGAAAGCCGGTGCGACGTTCGACACGCGCGTCGGGTCGCGCAAGCTCGACGTAGACCTCTCGAGCGGTTTCGAACATATGACGGTCAACGATCCGGTATCGTCGGCGTCGGGTTTCGACGGCACCTCGAACTACCAACTTTCGAACGTGAGCCTACCCGTGCTCGTGCCCGCATACGCCGACGTGAGCAAGCGGACGCTCTCGGCAGGCGTCGGAATGCCGGTGTCGCGCAATCTTCTCCTCCAAGTTCAGTACGACTCGCAACATCTTCAGGGCGGATACGGAGCGCCCGGACTCTCCAATCTCGACGCAACCAACA
>JBDTFK010000268.1:0-3062 GCA_039937995.1 Vulcanimicrobiaceae bacterium
CCTGCCGGACGGCGTGGAGCGCCCGCGGGCGCGACGGGTACTCCGGCGCGAGCCGGAGCCGGGGAAATGAGGCCTTTTCCGCCTTGGCCGGGCATCACTTGACCGGGGCGCGGCGCAACGCCGGGCCGACCGGGAACGCCGGTCGCGGGTCCCGGTGATGCCGATGCCGAGGTGGTCGGTGCCGGCGCGCGTCTTGCGATTGACGACTGCCCCGCGGGGACAGGCCGCAACTGCGGAATCGCTACCTCGATGGGCGGCGCCTTGACTGCAGGGCGCGACCTGACGACCGGCGCTGCAACGGGCTCAACTTCGGGAATGCCGGTTTCTGCCGTGGCCTCGGGGGCAATTTCGGCCGCTCCGGCATCCGCGACCACGGCCGCGGGAGCGACCGGCTCGAGCGGCGTTTCGCCCGCAGCTCGAACGACCTTCGGGGCTTTAGGCGCAGCTGCACGGCCGGTAACCGGCTTGAGCTTCGGGATCGGAGCTTCGGCTGCGACGGCCACCGGTACCGGAATCAACGGCGTTGCGGGCGCGGCGGGTTCCGGGACGACGGCTGCCGGGGTGGTCTTTGCCGCCGGTTTCACAGGCTTCGCCGCGGGGGCGGCTGCTTTGAGCAGTACGCCACGAACGAGATCCGCAATCGGATCCGGCACAATGCTCAGTTGATTCTTTGCCTCAAAGACGTCGCTTAGACGCTCGTTGAAGAGCGTAATCAACTCTTTGGATGTCAGGCCCACCTCTTTGGCGAGCTCGAAAACGCGGACCTTACCGGTACTAGCCAACACTTATCCCCGAAGTACGTCGCGCCATCGCGCCCGTACGGATTGGGAGATACGCAGCCCGGCTTCGTTGTCCGGACGCGCCCCCCGCGCAGTTGCGCGGGGCCCCCAACCTGCGCTGTTGGCCCCGCTATTCGATCAATGTAATGCCCTCTTAGAGAGCATGGTCGTTACCAGATATCATCATTTCTTATTTTTCACGAACTACTTATTAAACCATATTCTGCTGCAATGGATGCAAGCCCCGGGTACCGGCGATTCTTTGCCACCCGGATCGCGCATTCACCCGAGCAAAGGTAGGCCCCGCGGCCCGGATGTTTCTTGCGGTTCGCGGGATCGTCGGCTAACCAACCGGCAGCCGTCCGGACGAAGCGGCGGAGCACCCGCTGCTCGAAGCGTTTCCGGCACCCGGCGCATGTCCGGACGGGCCGGCGCTTACTCGTCTCCGCCAAGGCGCTCGCGCCGGAACTCCTCGAGCCGGCGGATTAACTCGGAATCCATGCCCGCCGCCGGCTCCGCTTCCGGCGTTTCCTCGACCCCGGCCTCGTCTTCTTGCTCGACCGACGCCTCAACGTCGCCTTCGGAGCGTTCCAAGCGCTCGGCCAAATAACGGTTGCGCGCTTCGTCGGCCTCGGCCTCGCTTGCGATGTCGAGGCGCCATTCGGTCAGCCGCGCAGCGAGCCGCACGTTTTGGCCTTCGCGCCCGATCGCAAGCGAGAGTTGGTAATCGGGAACAACGACGAGAGCGACGCGATCATCGTCAAAGAGCTCCACCGAAATGACCTTTGCCGGCGCGAGCGCGTTCATGATGAACGTTTGCGCATCCTCATCGTAGCGAATAACGTCGATTTTTTCGCCGCGCAGGTTATCGCTCACGTTCGCGATGCGGCTCGACTTCGGCCCGAGGCACGCCCCGATGGGGTCGACTTCAGCACGCATCGTGCGCACGGCGACCTTCGAGCGGCTTCCCGCTTCGCGCGCGATCGCCATGATCTCGACGATACCGTCGGCAATCTCGGGAATTTCCAACTCGAGCAACCGTTGAACGAGACCTTCCGCCGCGCGCGTGAGCACCACTTGCGGGCCCTTCGGCGACTTGCGCACGTCCAGCACGTAGGCGCGAATGAAATCGTTGATCCGGAATACTTCGCCCGGAACTTGTTCCGCGAGGGGTAAAATCGCCTCGTCGCGGCCTTCGAGCAAAATGTACATGTTGCGTTGTTCGTATCGCTGAACGCTACCCGTTACGAGATCGTTGAGTTTGCGGGCGTACTTGTTGAAGACCGTGTCGCGCTCCGCTTCGCGAATGCGTTGCACGATAACTTGCTTCGCCGTCTGTGCCGCGATTCGGCCGAATTCTTTCGGCGTAACCTCTTCGTCGAAAAAATCGCCGGGTTGATACGGCTCACCCGCTTGTTTCACGGAAATTTCGAGCTTCGGATCTTCGACCGTTTCGACGATATTTCGGCGATGGTAGACGCGGTACTCGCCCGTTTGCCGGTCGACCATTACGATTGCGTTCGCCTCGCTGCCGTAGTGGCGCTTGTACGCCGTAAGCAACGCGGCTTCCAAAGCCTCGAGCAACATCTCGAAAGGGATGTTGCGTTCCTTCGAGATGAACTGAAGGACGTCGATGAGTTTTTCGTCAGCTGTCTGTTCGGCCATGTGTTTTCCGTTCGCGTTTGTTGCGTTGTAAGTCGGCGCGTGGATCGTATTCCAGGTTCGCCGATTTTATCGTTGCCATTGGAAGCGGGAGTTCGCCCGCCTCGGTTTCGAGGATTACCGTTTCACCCCGCAGGCCGCGAAGCGTCCCGCGGTGCGTTTTCTGCCCGTTGATTAGGAGCGTCGTAACGACGCGCACGCTCTTTCCGGCAAACCTTTCGTAGTCTGCGGGCTTCACGAGCGGGCGTTCGAGTCCGGCCGATTCGACTTCCAGCGAATATTGTTCGTCGAACGGTTCCAACGCGCCGTTGATGCGAGCTGCGATACGTTCGCAGAGCGCGATATCAACGCCGCCGGCTTTGTCGATCGTTACGGAGAGAGCCGTCGTCGTGCGACGCGGCCTTGCCGCGTGCCCGACGATTTCCACGCCGGCGAACGTTCCGTCATGAACGATCGCATCGAGCTCGCGCTCAAAAACGTTCGTGAGATCGGACACGCTCGCATACCCCCAATACAACACAGAAGCGCGGGACCTGCCCACGCTTTTTGAAAAAATGCCAACCGATCCTTACGATACACGAAAATAACAGGAGGCCGCAACCCCAACCGGGCGCGGCCCCT
>JBDTFK010000269.1:0-2560 GCA_039937995.1 Vulcanimicrobiaceae bacterium
CGTATTACATGTTTTTGAATGTAAAACGGTACCACGGCGTTTTAGCTACACCCGCTTGTCGATCCGCAGTTGTCGCATTTCTCGCAGGCTCCATTGCGGACCATGGTGAGTTGGCCGCACTCACCGCAGGCGTTGCCCGTATAGCCTTTGGCTTTGGCTGCGTTGATCGCTTCGACTTTCGGCATCGCTAAGGTGGTGATAGACGTTGCCGTTCCGCGCACCGTTTGTGCGGGCGGAGGTGCGATCACCGCATTTGCCGGCGGACGCGCATCGGCATGGCCGGGATGCAGGTGCGTCGAGATCGGATGAAATTTCTCCGCAACGCCCGCTGGGCGGACGCTTGTCGGGCCGGCTTCCTCGGCGATGAAGTCGTCTTCGGATTCAACGCCCATCGCGTCCATTTCCATCGACGGCTGCACGTGCGCGAGTTCGTAACGTCCGAGGTAGCTTACGGCGAGTTCGCGGAAGATGTAATCGAGCAGCGACGTTGCCATCTTGATGTTCTGGTGACCGATCACGGGGCCGTTCGGCTCGAAGCGCGTGAAGGTAAATGCCTCCACGTATTCCTCCAACGGCACGCCGTGCTGCAATCCAAGGCTGACCGCGATTGCGAAGTTGTTCATCAGCGATCGGAACGCGGCACCCTCCTTGTGCATGTCGATGAAGATTTCGCCGAGCTGTCCGTTATCGTATTCTCCCGTGCGCAGGTAAACTTTGTGGCCGCCGATGACGGCTTTTTGCGTGTAGCCGCTGCGGCGCTCCGGCATGCGCCGCCGTTTTGCGATATAGCGGTAGACGAGTTTCTCGGCAATTTGCAGCGGTTGTTGGAACGGCTGCTGCGATTCGAGCGCAATATCTTCCTCGTCATCGCCGCCGCCTAGATCGAAGCTGGCCGCAAGCGGCTGGGACAGTTTCGAGCCGTCACGATAAAGTGCGACCGCTTTGATCATGCGCTGCCAACTGTACTCGTAGGCTTCCTTTACGTCGGCTATGGAGGCCGTCTGAGGGAAGTTGATCGTTTTTGAAATTGCTCCGGACACGAACGGTTGAGCTGCCGCCATCATGTCGATGTGCGCGAGCGGACGGATGTAGCGCGAGCCGTATTTTCCGCAAGGGGTCGCGCAGTCGAAAACAGCGAGATGCTCGTCCTTAAGATACGGCGCACCCTCGAGCGTCATTCGGCCGCAAATGTATGCCGAGGCTTCCTCGATTTGCTGGTTGCTGAAGCCCAGGCCGTCGCGCAGCATGGAGAAGTTCCAGTCATTGAGTTGCTCGTCGGTTAGGTGGAGCCTCTCTTTGCAGAATTCTTCGCCGAGCGCGA
This sequence comes from Vulcanimicrobiaceae bacterium, assembly GCA_039937995.1. Classification (GTDB taxonomy): domain Bacteria; phylum Vulcanimicrobiota; class Vulcanimicrobiia; order Vulcanimicrobiales; family Vulcanimicrobiaceae; genus JALYTY01. The sequence continues at coordinate 1,322 of JBDTFK010000269.1, forward strand.
ACTTGTTAAAGACGAAAGGCAGCTCGAACGCTGCGACCAACTGCGACTCTATTTTTGCAATCGCTTCGTCGTCGAAGCCCTTGGCCTTCAGCGTTGCACGGTTGATGTGCGGCGCCTCGACCAGCGTTCCGGTTCCCTTCGCGTACGTCTCGATGGCAGCGATCTGATCCTCGCCATATCCCAACCGATGCAACGCTGCATCGACCGACTGATTCACGATCTTGAAGTAGCCGCCGCCGGCGAGTTTCTTAAATTTCACGAGCGCGAAATCGGGTTCGATTCCAGTCGTGTCGCAGTCCATCACGAGGCCGATCGTGCCCGTCGGCGCGATCACGACGGTCTGCGCGTTGCGAAAGCCGGCGACTTCGCCGATTGCGAGAGCGTCGTCCCACATCTTGCGAGCGAGGGCCCACGTTTCTTGCGTAAATAGTGTCGGCACGTGCGTTACCGGCTTTATCGTGAGGTCTTCGTATTCGCCGTTCAGCGCATTGCGCGCCGCCCGACGATGGTTTCGGATTACCTTGAGCATCGATTCGCGGTTGGCTTCGAATCGTTTGAACGGGCCGTGCTTTTGCGCCATTTCCGCCGACGTGCGATACGCGGTGCCGGTCATGAGCGCGGAAATTGCGGCACACCATCCCAAGCCCTCCTCGGAATCATACGGCAGGCCCATGCGCATTAAGAGCGTGCCGAGGTTTGCGTACCCGAGTCCAAGCGTGCGGTAGCCGTGGTTCTTTTCGGCAATCGTTTTCGAGGGCATTTGACCCATCGTTACGCTAATTTCAAGCGTAGCCGTCCACATGCGCGACGCTTCAGCGAAGCGTTCGGCGTCGAATCCACCTTGCGTATTTTCGAATTTCACAAGGTTCATGCTAGCGAGGTTGCACGCCGTATCATCGATAAAAACATATTCGCTACATGGATTTGTTGCGTTGATTCGATCGTCGTTCGCGCAGGTGTGCCATTCTTGGATCGTATCGTCGTACTGTAGGCCGGGGTCGGCGCACTGCCATGCTGCGAGCGCGATTTGTTCCCAAAGATCCGCCGCCTTAATGGTCTTTACGGACGAGCCTTTCGTGCGCGACGTAAGATTCCAGTCGTCGTTGTTTTTGAGCGCCGCGAAGAATGAATTCGGAATGCGAACGGAATTGTTCGAGTTCTGGCCGGACACCGTTGCATACGCATCGGAATCCCAACCGGTGTCGTACTGCTCGACATCGATACGCGTGTAGCCTTGTT
>JBDTFK010000270.1:0-3301 GCA_039937995.1 Vulcanimicrobiaceae bacterium
GGATACGCCGACAATATGTGATGCGCTTGTGCTTTCGTTGCGCCCAAAGGACCTGATTGCAACCTTCAACTGGGATCCGATCCTTTTTTATGCCTGCCTACGAAATCACAAAGTAGCCGGAATGCCAAGGTGCGTTTATTTGCACGGGAACGTTGCCATAGGGTATTTGTCTGGCGGATCGCACAAAGGGTTCTACGTATTCGCGATGTGGAAAGTGCGGCGGCCCATACGCTCCATCAAACCTGCTCTATGGAAGGTACTAGAGACGGGCTTGAGAGACGCGTTCATGTTGACCATCTTCGGATATGGCGCGCCGCAATCCGATCTGGAGGCCATTGAGGCCATGACGAAAGCTTGGGGGCCAGTTGAAGGTCGTGAGATGGAGCAAACCGAGATCATCGATATCAGAGACGAAGATTATCTCCGCGCCACTTGGTCGCCTTTCATCCGCACGCACCACTATGAAGTACAGCGAGACTTCTACGACTCGTGGATAGCCCGTCACCCGCGGCGCTCGTGTGAGGCTGCTTGGCAGCAGTTCTTCGAAGCGAAGTTTGTTTCCAATAATCAAGTTCCACGAGCGGCGACTTTAGGAGAACTGCAGGCCTGGTACAGCCCGCTGCTTGTTGTCGAGAAAACCCACGAATACGCCGTCTTCATCGGTGGCTGCGGCGGTTACCAACGGTAGCCGTCAATTGCAGCCGCGCGCGATTTGGCGAGACTGACAACGGCCATAACCACGGGCTTTCCGGTCGCGACCCGCCTAGAATCTCAACCCACTGCATACCGTTACCGCAGTCCGTCGGCTATGCCAAACGCGCGCGGCGAACGCTGCCGTCGCGCCGAGCGCGCCGACGGTTCGGAACACCGGCTCCGAAGCTCGTACCGAAGCTATCGATTTCGCAATCCGGCCCGGAAAGGCCGCGAACATGAAAATAGCTGCCCTTGCTGGAAGAGGGTGCACGTGGCTGCATCGGCGGGTACCCGCGACCAAGAGCGTCTCGTCCTTCTGGTGCGTGCCGGTGAGATATTCCATCAATCGCTCGACGTGGCCGCGACGTTAAATAATGTCGCGAAAGTAGCCGTTGAAACATTTGCCGATCTGTGCCTTTTCGATCTCCTAGACGACCAGTCGGAGCGCCTTTTCGTCACGGCGTCGGCACACAGAGATCCCAGTATGGAAGACGCGCTTGCGAGCGTTTCGACGATATTGTACGTAGAAGAATTCGGTGTTCACCCTGTCGTACAGGTTACACGTACGGGTCAACCGTTTTTCTTGCCGCATATTGACGAAGAGACGCTTGTGCGTCACTCGGCCTCTCGGCAACACGAGCAGTATATGCGACGGTTCGGATACCGCTCGAAAATCGTCGTCCCCGTTACCGCGCAGAACCGGCTGTTCGGTGCGTTGACATTTGTCCGGACTAGCGAACTAATCGAGTTCGATCAAGCCGACCTACTTTTCGCAATAGAACTTGGTCGACGTGCGGGTGTGGCGGTCGCTAACGCCAAGCAATTCCATCGAGAGCAGTACGTCGCGGAAACGTTGCAGCGTTCTTTTTTACCTCGTGAGTTTCCATCGCGCCAAAACCTTGAAATTAGCGCGTACTATCGTCCCGGATCGACCGAAGCGGACGTCGGCGGTGATTGGTACGATGCATTCGAAAACGAGCGTGGTCACATTGTCATTACGATCGGCGATGTGACCGGAAAAGGAATTGAGGCGGCCCGCTTCATGGTGTTTATGCGCCAAGCGATTAGGGTCGCGGCTTTGGACGCTCTAGATCCTAGGCATATTGCTAGCGTGTGCAATCGCTTGCTTCTAGCTGAAATTCCCAACCGGTTTGCAAGCGCATTTGTCGGCATATTAGATCCGAGCACAAGGCGGCTGCGATACGTGTCGGCGGGACATCCTCCTCCCCTAATGCGTTCGTCAAACCGGGAAGTATTTTCTCTCAAGCCACCGTCAGCCCCACTCGGCGCCTTTCGAGATGTGGAATTTGCGGAGCATGAAATATTTTGCCCGCCGGGTAGCGCACTCGTGCTCTACACTGACGGTATTATCGAGGTGTCGCGCGATGTCGCTATGGGACAGGAGGCATTGACGCGCGTTGTCGCCTCGAACGCTTTTGCGCACGCGGCGAACCAAGCAGAGTTCGTTGAGCGAGCGATTGGGAGTCAGCCGCCGCGAGACGACATCGCGATTCTCGTTCTGACCTTCGGACGGGCCGAACAGCGCTGGCGATTTGAAGCCGCGGATGCTCGTGCTGCGCACACGATGCGTGAGAAATACTATGAAACGCTAATAAACCTGTGTCGGCCTAGCGAAAAGCAGCTTGCCGATTGCGGCCTGATCTTTTCAGAACTCATTGGAAACGCGGTACGCTACGCGGCCGGGGCACTAAGCGTTACATTGCAAATTCTCGAAAAAGGCGTCATCCTGCACGTTATCGATGTCGGACCAGGATTCGATTACGACGCGAGCCTGCCGTCTGATCTCTGGGCTGAAGGTGGACGCGGTCTATTTCTCATCTCAAAATTAGCTGGGGACGTTTGCGTTGAACGGCTTCCGGGGCTTGGCAGTCACGTCAGCGTTAAGTTGCCAATAGTCTGCAGGCATGGGTAGCAAGTAAAAGACATGACACTTACAGCATCCCTCGGTTTACGCTTTAAGAGCTTACCGCACAAGACTCCGTAATCTCGCTCACCTTGCGCGTCGAGACGCCGTTGACGACCATCTCCATCAACAAAGGCTTGCTCGCTACGCCGATAGCGCGCAAAGATGTCGCTTGCGAAGCTGCCGTCGCGCGTTTGTGGTACGCGCAACGTGATCGGACCAACGCGCGTGTAGAGCTGGCGTTCCCGGTACCCGGCGCGATCGTCGGAACGCTCGTAACGATCGGTAGACAGGTGCTCGCGGATCTGCGTTTCGAGCACCCGGTGCAAGGCGCTCTCGACGAGCTTGGGATAGTCGGACCGTCGAGACCGAACGGATTACGCGTGACCGTAAATGGTTTCGCAGCGGCAATAAGCACAACCATTGCCGCGGTGTCGGTTGCGGCTTGGTTGCCGAGATTCGCACCTTCCAGAAGCGCCCCAGCCTGGCGCCGACAACGTTATCGCAGAACTCTGAAATGACAACGATCGCCGGCGCATGCGACAGGCGCGCCGCAAGACTTTCGACGAGCGAGCCGCTGCCGCCGGCAGCATTTTACCAGCAATACCTCGAATCTGCGCAAAACGCAACGCCACATTTTCAAGTGGCGTCAACTTTGAGGCCAAACCATTCCTGCACGTTCAA
>JBDTFK010000271.1:0-2683 GCA_039937995.1 Vulcanimicrobiaceae bacterium
CATATTACGACTCCGAAAATCACAAGCATCAACGTAAGGAGCCGCGAAGCGAGCAGCGCTTTGTATCCTGAAAGAATCGAAACGGCCGCAAGCGCAAACGCAATCGTCGTCGCGGCAGCCCAAAACATCCGGCTTGGCGGTAACCATTTCGGAACCAAGGCCGCTGTTGGCCCAAGGTACGCCGCTTGTTCCAGCGTGAACGAAACGACGCATATGCCGAAGAGAATCACCGCTGCCCTGCAGATGTTCTTCGCGTATGAGGCGGACGGCGATGCGGAACCGTACACAAGCATCGCGCCCGCGACGAAAGCCAGCCGCTCGAAAACGTTTCCCCAGCGGTCGTACACCAGCGGCTGGGCAATGATCCTCGTCGCCCAGGTAAGCGCAAAGAGGAGATACACGATGCCCAAGGTGAGGGCGCCAAGCCTTGCGGTTTTACGAAATTGAATCGCGATTCCGCCGATCACTTGCGCGACCGACGTTACGTAAATGAAGGGCGCGACGCCCGGCAAATGCCAAATCGATTGCAACTGATCGTGCCATGCGAGGCCGGCGAGACCGAAGATCAGCGCGACAACGCCAAAGACGTGACGGCCCATGACATCCCGGAACGCGGCGGCGCGGCCGAACGTGACTTAAGAATTGCGCGACGGCATGATTGGGACAGCCGGGGTTCGGCAATCTGTTAGGGGACACCGCCGACCGTTATCGCCGGATGCTTTGCGACCGGGGCGGGGAACACGCGTATCGTTACCGCGTCGGCTCCGCGTGCATTTCGCGCTTCGATGCGCGCGATTCCGACGGCGAGCGGCCAGAATGCGTTTCCGCCTGCGTCAAGCGGCAACCGTTTGCCGTTAACAAACCACTGCGTTTGCCGGTTAGGTCCGGTCGCGTGCAACGCTAGCTGCTGTTCGCTCGATTGGAGAGCGCTCACCACCCGGTTGCGGTAAAAAATTGCGCCGTTTTCCGGGACGGTGATCCGGAAATAACCCGCCGATGACGGGGGTTGCGATGCGAGCCATGCGTCGTACGAACGATCGATGTGCGTAGGCGAATTCCGCCGCACCTCCGCAAGATCTCGCGGCAGCACCCACTCCGCGACAATCGCGGGGCAACCGGGCAACGGCGCGAGTCCCGTCGTCGCACAAATCCTCGTCGAAACGTAACCGCTCGGAGGCGCAAAGCGCGCGGGTGCGTTGCGTTCGTGCAGGTGCAGCATAATGCGATTCCACAGTGGACCTGCGCCGGTAACGCCCGACACACCGTGCATGGCGCTTCCGTCGAAATTTCCAACCCATACGCCGACGGTGTAGTCACGCGTAAAGCCGATCGTCCAGGTATCGCGAAAATCCGACGACGTGCCGGTTTTTACAGCCGCGTCAAACGGCAGGTCGAGTACCGAATGAAGCCCGAACGACGCCGCGCGCGCGTGCGGATCGGCTAGCATGCCGGTAACGAGTTGCCACGTCGGCGCGTCTCCGATGCGCTGCGGCTCTACGGTGCTTCCTGCGGTCAGGCGCAGTGGAATCGCCGACCCGTCGCGCGCCATCGCCACGTACGCCGCTGTGTTTTCCCAAAGAGAGACTTCCCCGGCGCCCAGCGTAAGTCCGAGACCGTAGTAGTCCGCCGGTTTATCGAGGTGCGCAAAGCCGAGTTCGTGCAGGCGGTCGAGCAACGTTTGCGTCCCAAGCGCGGAGAGCACGCGCACGGCCGGGACGTTGAGCGAATCGGCAAGCGCGTACCGCACGCGCACAGGCCCGGCAAAGCGCCCGCTGTAGTCCGCGGGCTGGTACAACTTTCCGCCGGGAACGGCGAACGTCGACGGAACGTCGGGAAGAATGCTCGTGGAACGTAGGGTACGGCGTTCGAGCGCGAGTTCGTAGGTGAACGGCTTGAGTGAGGATCCGGGTTGACGCAGTGCCTGTACGCCGTCGTTTCTTCCGAGTTCGGCATCGGAAAGGTAATCCGGTGAACCCACGTACGCGAGCACGTCGCCGGTGTGGTTATCGACCACCAGCGCCGCGGCGTCTTGCACGTGCAGATTGCCGAGTGCGGCGATCACTTCGCGGGTTTGCGCTTGAACGAAGCGCTGAAGATCGCGGTCGATCGTCGTTCGTACGCGAGAACCTTCGGCGTGCGGATAGAGCGCGAAGAGCGCGTGGGGCGCATCGGTGATCCCAGTGTCGTGCGGACGGACGGCGATCGTTTCGTCCCCGGCTCGCGCCGCCTCCGCCGCCGACGCGTTTCCAAGGGCAACCATGCGGGCGAGAACGTATCGCTGCCGCGCGCGCGCGGCGTCGAGATGCCGGTCGGGAGCGAGACGCGAGGGATCGTTTGGGACGGATGCCAGCAGCGATGCTTGCGCCAGGTCCAGATCGGCAGCGGGCTCGCCGAAGTACGTGCGGGCCGCTGCCTCGATGCCGTAGAGATTGCCGCCCATCGGCACCCGATTCACGTACGCTTCGAGAATTGTGGCCCGTTCCGAGCGCACGGAAATTTGTTCCGCCTCGATCATTTGCCGGAGTTTGCCCCGCAGCGTGCTTGGCGTAGGTTGCAACAAACGCGCGAGCTGCATCGGGATAGTCGATGCGCCGCTCCGGAGTTCCCCGAATACCACGATTTGTTCGACTGCGCGCAGGATCGACCGGACGTCGAGCGCGTTGTGGCCGCCGAAGCGAGCGTC
>JBDTFK010000272.1:0-4714 GCA_039937995.1 Vulcanimicrobiaceae bacterium
GTTTGCTTTGTCCAATCCCAGGCCGGCGACGTTTGGCGTGCGCCCGAGCGCGTAGAAGATCTCCTCCGCTTCAAACTCGCGCCGCTTACCGTCGATCTGCGCGATCGTAATTCTCTTTCCCGCTCGCAGCTCGACGCGCTCGAGACTCGCGCGGGTGACGATGTCGATGCCCTCCTCCCGGAAGTACTCGGTGAGCGCATCGCCGATGTCATCGTCCAATTCGGTGAGCAGGTGCCCGCTGCGGATGAGCATCGTTACGCGAGCTCCCATGCGAGCGAGAAACTGCCCGAGTTCGCACGCGGTGAATCCGCCCCCGAGAACGACGACGGAGGCGGGAATGCGTTCCAGTTCCAGCACGTCGTCGGTATCGAGATAACCCGCTTCCGCCAGTCCCGGCAAGACTGCGGGCGAAACCGAACTGCCCGTCGATATGAGGAAGCGCCCGGATTCGAGCACGACGTCTTCGCCGACCTGGACTTCGCTCGGCGAGAGAAACTGCGCCTTCCCGATGAAGACCGGGAACGTCTCGATCCCCTCGACGCGGTAGTCCGCAAAATCTTTGACGAGCCTTCGCTTGCGCGCCGCGACGTACGGCATGTCCACCTCGACGCCCGCAATCTTTACGCCTAAGGCGCCCGACTCGCGCGCATCTTGGGCCGCATCGCTCGATGCGAGGAACGCTTTGCTCGGCATGCAGCCGCGGAGAATGCAGAGTCCGCCGAGGGGACCCCGATCGACGAGCGCGACCCGCGCACCGAGATCGCGCGCGGTGCGAGCCGCAGCGTAGCCGCCGGAGCCGGCTCCGATAACCACAAAATCGTAGCGCTCGCGCTTCAATTTATCGCCCTGCGGGGCGTGCGCCAAGACGATGAACGGACTCGATAAAGCGAACGGTTCCACTGGCATGAACCAGGATCGAGTGCGTGCGAGCGTGATTCCCGAAAAACCGGACGCCGCGCATCAGGTCGCCGTCGGTAATTCCCGTTGCGCAGAAAATGACGCTGTCGCTCTTCACAAGATCGTCAATCTGCAAAACACGGTCAAGGTTTCCAAAACCCATCGCTACGGCACGGTCGGCCTCTTCTTTATTGCGGGGCTCCAGGCGGCCCATGAAGTTTCCGCCCAGGCATTTGATCGCTGCTGCGGCGAGCACGCCTTCGGGCGCTCCGCCGGTGCCCATGGCAATATGAATCCCGGTCGAGTCGATGGCGGTCGCGATGCACGCGTCTACGTCGCCATCGGAAATCAATTTTATGCGCGCGCCCGCGTTTCGGACATCGGCGATGAGCTGCGCGTGGCGCGGACGGTCCAGAATGACGACGCAGATCTCGTTGATCGGCTTTTCAAGGGCATTCGCGACGGCCTCGATGTTTTCGCGCGCGGGCGCGTCGATATGAACGTAGGGTGCGGCCTTCGGCCCGACCGCCAGCTTCTTCATATAAGAATCCGGAGCGTGCAGTAGGCCGCCTCGCTCGGCAATCGCCATGACCGCAATCGAATTCGGCAGGCCGTTTGCGACGAGGTTCGTCCCCTCGACCGGATCCACGGCAATATCGATCTCGAACCCGCCGCGGCCGAGCTCCTCGCCGATATAGAGCATCGGAGCCTCGTCCCGCTCGCCTTCACCGATGACGATACGGCCGGAAATCTCCATCTCGCCGAGCGCTTCGCGCATCTTTTCGACCGCGGCACCATCGGCCGCGTCGCGCTCTCCCCGACCCATCCAACGGGACGCGGCGAGAGCCGCACTCTCAGTTACCTTAATGAAATCGAGGGAGTTGACCATAGCTCCCCGCTCTACAAGGCGAGCTTCCCATTTCCTTTACCGTAACGCCGGGCGGCGGCGGAAGCGCGGCAGAGGGGCCCCGAGCGCGGCGGTGTAAGTGAGTTCGCCGTGCACGTCCACGTTCACGATTCTGCGCCCGCGTCGTGGCGCAGCCTCTCGCTCGCCGATCTTTTCATCGGCGGTGCAGCATCCTTCACGATCGTCGCGCTTACGGGCTTAACCCTCGGCTTCTTCGGCTGGTTTGCCTACGTCGTTCCCTACCATAGCGGCGTCCTCTCCGAACTCGGGTTGCCGCTCAGTCTCGTCATCGGGCTCGGCCTCGTGCTCGTAGCGTGGCACGCATACGGGGAGTATTTCTCGCGGCGCACCGGCGTTCGTTTCGCGCATTCCCTGCGCTACGATGCCTTCACGTGGATGCCGTTCCTGCTGATGTGGCTCTCGTTCGCTCTCTCGCCGCGGTGGGGGCACGGAGCGCGCCTCTTCGTCATCTGCATCGCTTTTTTTTGCATTGCGAAAGTCTTGATTGCGGCGCGGTTCAATCAGACCGTGCGCGAAGTACTCCTCGATTTCGTCGCTACGCGAATCGCCATCATCGTCATCGCCGAGCTTGCAGCGGTCATCATCGGGCAGCGCCCGGGTTCGCACATCCAAGAGTCGTCGTACGTTCTGCTCAACGTCTGGGGCCGGTGGGATGCGGTCCACTACCTAGACATCGCGACGCAAGGCTACGCGGGTACCGACATGGCTTTCTTTCCGCTTTTTCCGTTCCTCATCCGCGTCGTCGGCGATCTCGCCGGCAATCACCTCGTTGCGGGACTCGTCATCTCCAACGTGTCGTTCTTCTTCGGGTTGCTCTTTCTCTACAAGCTCCTGGGCCACGAGTACAACCGCAGCGTTGCCCGCCGCGCGATTTTCTACGTTTCGATCTTCCCATCCGCGGTCTTTTTCTCGGCTGTTTACACCGAGTCGCTGTTCTTCATGCTGACGATCGCTTCGTTCTACTACATGCGTTCGCACCGCTGGTGGATCGCCGGCGCGATCGGGTTATTCGCGTCGATGACGCGCGTGGAAGGCGTGTTGTTGATCGTGCCCTTCTTTATTGAATGGCTGTCGCAATACAAAGGGAGCTACGCTTTGGGCGTTCGCCAACTCGCCGCCAGCGCGCTCATCCCCCTCGGTCTTGCCGTATATATGGCGTACCTTTGGGTATTGCGCGGTGACCCTCTTTACTTTTCGCACGTTCAAATTCACTGGAACCGCCATTTCGCCCCACCTTGGGTAAGCTTGATCGGAGCGTTCGACAAACTGGGTCACGCAACCGAAGCCCTCACGGTAGCCAACCAGTCCCTCGAAATTGCGTTTACGCTCTTGATGATCGGCGTGCTGATCTGCGGCTGGAAGAGTTTGCGTCTCTCGTACGTCGCCTATATGTCGCTTTCAATCTTGGTGCCGATGTCGACGTCGAGCTTAATGAGCATGCCGCGATTTGCCCTCGTGCTCTTCCCGATGTTCGCGATTCTTGCGCGCTGGGGCGAGCGTCCGTGGGTCAACAACCTCATCCTCGCGTTTTCTCTTCCCCTCTTAGGTCTTTTTACCGTGCTTTTCGCAGATTGGTATTGGGTTGCATAGCAGCATTTCCTCACTTGCCGGGCGCCGCGGCTTTCGGCAATTCGTCAAGTTCGGAATCGTGGGAGCATCGGGGTTTCTCGTTAACCTCATCGTCTTCACGCTCTTGCAGCGGGTCGACCCGCAGCACGCTCTCGCCATGCACTACTACGTGCTCTATTCGGTATCGTTCTTGGCCGGCGGCGTCTCGAATTATTGGCTCAACCGTGTCTGGACGTTCCGCTCCGAAGGACACGCGATTCGCGAGGGCGCGCAATTTCTCACCGTTTCGGTGATCGCGCTCGCGTTCGGGTTATTTGCCTCGTGGCTCGTCGCACCGTACTTCGGACACGGCCATAAAACGTGGTTCATTGCGACGGTTGCCGGCATTTTCGTCAACTTCTTTGTGAATAAATATTGGACGTTCAAGCACGTCGGTTAGCGATCGGACCATTGCGGCTATCGTGGTTCGCGATCGGTTTGGTGCTGGTGCTCGCCTTCGCGGTTTTCGTTCGTCTCAAAGGCATTCACGAACCGTTGCTCGATCACCCCGCGTGGCGGCAAGGCGACACGGCTAGCATTGCGCGTAACTTTGCGACCCTTAAGTACAACATACTCTACCCGCAAACCAACTATAACGGACCGCCGCCCAACTACGTCGAGCTCGAGTTGCAGATCGTTCCGTTTTTTGCGGCTACCCTGTACAAAATATTCGGCGTTCACGAAATTTTCGGGCGCCTGATTACGCTCGCGTTCTCGGTTGGAACGGTTGCAATCGTCGGCCTCTTCGGGAGATGGCTTTTTACGAGTTGGGTGGCGGGACTCATCGCCGCGTTCTTTTTCGCGACGTTTCCGGGGAGCGTGTACTACGGCCGCACCTTTACGCCGGACGCGGCGATGGTGTTTTTTCTTGCCGCCGCCCTGTACGCGGTAACGCGGTTCATCGTCGAAGACGAGGCCCTCACGCAGCGAGGGCTGGCGCGCGTCACCGCGCTGCTCACGTTCGCGTACCTCGCGAAGCCCGTCGCCGTCGCCGGTATCGTGCCGGTCCTCGGCGTGATTTGGGAGCGCGCGCGGGCCGGGCGCACCATGCGCGTTACGGCGCTCGCCGTTCTGCTCGTGATTCCGCTCATGATTCTCTGGATTTACGACCAACGCGTGAGCGAGCACGCCGAATGGCATTGGGCAAGCGGCATCACGACGCTGCACGTCATTCCCGGACTAAAAGCGGCCTTTACGAGCAGTTCCGGCTTCGCCCTAAAACTCGCGCAGTTTTGGCAAGCTCTTGGAATGTTACGTGAAACGATGCTCGGGACGCTTGCC
>JBDTFK010000273.1:0-4040 GCA_039937995.1 Vulcanimicrobiaceae bacterium
GGTTTCGTCAACGGCGCCTCGGGAGGCGCTTCGTTTGATGTAAACGCAGTGGCGCGCGGCGCGCAGCTTGACCTCCCGGCCTACGGACGCGGAACGGTCGACGGGAAAATCGCGCTGGACCGGACGCCCGGTCACGAGGCCGTGCTGCGCGGGAGCGCCGCGTTCTCGAATGCGGTAATCCCCTTCGCCGCGTTCATGGCGGCCACGCAAAGCGGCGGTTCCGGGACTCCCCCCGCGCCCCCGGTCGCACTGGGATTCAACCTGGACATGACGGCGGGCAAAAACGTCCGCGTTCGCGGCGGCGGATTCGGGGCGGGCCTCGATATCGGCGCCACCGGCGCCGTGCATCTCGCAGGCGATATCGCAGCCCCGACGCTCGACGGCACGTTCACATCGACCGGCGGGACGCTGACGTATTTCGACCGTGCGTTCCGCGTGCAGAACGGAAGCGTGGCGTTCACTCCCGCAAACGGCATCATCCCGACGCTTCGCGCCACCGGCACCTCGCACGTCGTGAATCCCGATCCCGACACGACCCGCAATCCCTACGGTTCGGCCGAGATCTCGATCAACGTCGACGGGCCGGTCAACAACCTCAAAGTCGCGTTCGACTCCACCCCGCCGGGCTACAGCAAAGAGCAAATTTTGGCCATGATCGCCCCCTTCGGGGGCTTCATCAGCGGGATCGGATATGCTCCGGGAATCGTGCAGGCGAACGGCAGCTCCCAGCCGCTAGGCGCGCTCGCGCCGGTTCCCGGGTCAGTCCGAAATCAGACCGGCACGATCTCGGTGGGACAGGAGGCGTTCAACCTCTTGAACGCGCAGTTCGCTTCCGGCTTGCTCGCCCCGTTTGAGAACGCGATCACGCAGGGACTCGGCTTCCAAGACTTTAGTCTTACCGTCGACTACTATGGAAACGTCGGTTTTTCGGCGCGGCGTCTCCTCGGGCGCACGGTGAGCTTCGTCTACGCGAGCACGTTCGGCTTGCCCACGCGGCAGTCGTTCGGCCTTCAGCTCCAAGGCAGCGAAGCCACGAGCGCCCAGCTTTCATTTTTCGTGCAAAACGGCCCGACGCGGCTCTTGAGCAATCCGCAACCCGTTTTATCGTCAGGCCGCTTGACTGCCGGCGAAGCGCTGCAGGGCGAAAGCGGGTTCAGTTTCACGCTCCAAAGACTCTATTGGTGAAATCCCAGCCTTCTCGTCCGCCCCGAAAGAGGCAAGGACCACGGTTCCGTTCCGCGAACAGACGGCCGGAATCCGAAACAGTACGCGCCCTACGCGCGTTAGCAAGGCTGAAACTCGTCAGCTCTCTTCAATTCGTTCGAGGACAACTTTTTCGCATGACCTTTGACCTTCGGCGCGCGCCTCGTGCACTGGTCCGGTGCGCGGGTGCTCTGCTCGCTCTTGTCGTTGTGGTGACGCTCGTCGCGGCGCCGGCTCTGTCGGCACCCGCGCCGCAAATCGTCTCTGTCGACGTGACGGGTAATCTGCACGTTCCGACGGCAACGATCATGGGAGTGGTCGGTGCTCGCCCGGGTGCGCCGTATGATCCGCGCGTCGTTTCGGCGGATCTGCAGCGGATCAACGCGCTCGGCTATTTTGCCGACGTTGCGCCGCCGCTCGTGCGCCCACGTCCAAACGGCGTGGCGATCACCTATCGCGTCATCGAAAACCCGGTGATCTCCGGCATTACGTTTACCGGAAACAAGAAAGTCCCGAGCGACACGCTGCTCGCGCTGATGGACCTCTCCGTCGGCCAGGTATTTAACACGAACACGTTCCGCCAAGACGTGCTCAAGATCAATAATTATTACGAGCGGATCGGCTACGGCGGCCAAGTCCCGACGCACGTGAAGGACATCAACCTCAATCCGAAGTCCGGAGCGCTCGCCCTAACGATTCAAGAAGGCTTGGTCGTTCGCCAAATCATCATCGGGGGCGATCCGCTCCTTCCGCCCCAGGTCCTGCTTCCGCAGCTCACGCTCAAGCCGGGAATGGAATACTCCGACGACATTCGCGGAAAAGACGCCGAGGCGCTCAAGAAGTTCTACGATGACAAGCTCCATGTCGAACTCGGGAATTTCGAGGGCGGCATCGATCCAACGTCGATCGATCTGAAGAACGGCACCGCCGACGTTAAATACAACGTCTATGTCGCGCGCGTCGCCGCCGTGCAGATTACCGGAAATACGCGTACCAAAGATCAGGTCGTCCGTCGCGAGCTGCGCGTTCGACCCGGCATGGTGCTCAACACCGATGCCGTGAAACGCGACTACGAACGCCTTAACGCCACCAACTTCTTCTCCAAAGTCGAGCCCGATATCAAAGAAGGCCCGGATCCCAAAAAGCCGCAGGAAGTCTCGCTCGTTTGGCACGTTACGGAACAGCGGACGGCTTCCGCCTCCGTCGGTTTCGGATATTCCGGCGGCATAACGGGCCAGGGGCTTTATGGAACGCTCGGTTATCAAGATTCGAACTTACACGGAACCGGCAATTCGGCGTCCGTGCAATTCCAACGCGGCGCGCGCACGTACCAATCGCAGATTCAACTCTCGATCCCCTATTTCGGCAATACGCCGGCGTCGCAGCGCTATTCCGTCGGCGCAAGCCTCTTTTCGAACGGATCGACGTACTACTATCCGGTCTATTCGATCTCGTCGACCGGCAGCGTCATCGGCACAACGCCGGTCGTCGGCGGATCGCCCGCACCGATTCCGGTCACGCTGTACCCGAGCCAAAACGCGGCGTCGATCAACGGCATCTTCGCCACGAGCCAATCGTCGGCTAACGGCGCAAGTCTCAACGCCGGCAGGCGTCTCTCGGACTACTTTCAGGTCGGCCTGCAGACGACGCTGCAATCGGTGAAGTACAACACGGTCGTTCCTTCGCCGTACTACTTCCAAGGAAACCAACCCAACGTACTCGTGGGGCCGACCCCGGGCCCGCTCAATTCGTCGACCGCCGGGATCAACGGATCGTTCGGGATCGCAGCATCGTCGATCGCGAACGTAAACACCGGACAGCCGTATCAGCTCAACAACGTGACGTTCACGATCGGAACCTCAACGGCCACGGTCGACGACCCGTTCAACCCGCGTCACGGATATCAGGCGCAGTTGAGCAGCACGATTTCGTCGCCGTCGATCATGCGCTCGAGTTTCTCCTACACGCAGGAAGCCCTGAACGTAACGAAGTTCTTTCCACTCTTAAAAAGTGCGACGTTTGCGTTGCACGGGCTGGGCCAGATCTCAACCGGAATCATCCCGCCGAGCACGCTGTATACGTTCTCCGATCAGCAGTTGCGCGGCTACGATCAGGTCTTCTACGCAACCGATGCGTACCTTGGACAAGCCGAGTTGCGTCAACCCCTCACGGCCGACCGCAAACTTTCGATCGTCGCGTTCGTCGACGCCCTCGACTACCGCATCCGCGGCGCGCAACCGTTGCTCGATCCCTACACCAACCGCATTATCGGATACCCGGGGAATTGGGCCGGAGTCGGCGACGCCGGCTTTGGATTCCGTTTCGACGTGCCGCAACTGGGCTTGCGTACCGTCCGCATCGATTTCGCGCGCGGCGCGTACGGCACCCATACCAGCTTCGGCATCGGCCAAAGCTTCTAGGAAAAACGCGAAGGACATTATGAGAAAACGTCTCGTTACTACACTGCTTGTTGGGGCCGTATTGGCGACGGCGATTGCGCCGGGAGCGATTGCGGCCGATCTTGCCGACGTCGGGTACCTCGATCAGGCGGCGGTTGCCGGCCTTCCGGCGTTCGCTCGCGCTAATGCCGCGCTGGCGCAATACAAGACGCAACTCGACGCACAGTTCGGGACGGCAATGCGCGGCGCAAAGAGCGACGCGGACAAGCAGCGCGTGTCCCTGCAATTCCAGCAACAGTTTTCCGACAAGCAGCGCGAAATGGTGGGTCCGCTCTTCCAGCGCGCGCAGCTAGCGATCGCGCAGATTTCCGGTTCGAAAAATCTCTCGGTCGTCGTCGACAAACGCATCATTGTCTACGGCGGGCAAGATATCACGAA
>JBDTFK010000274.1:0-7833 GCA_039937995.1 Vulcanimicrobiaceae bacterium
AACAACCCGATCAACGTCGTGCGCGCAACGATCGCGGCACTTCGCTCGCTCAAAACCGCCGAAAAGGTTGCATCGCTTCGCGGCAAGACCGTCAAAGAGATCTTCGCGGCTTAACATCGTCGCGGACTATTAAAAGTAAGGTAGTTTTTTACATGGCACAAAAAAAGACGACCGCGAAAGCGGCGCCTGCAAAGCTGGCCCCCACGAAAGCTGCTAGCGCAAAGCCCAGCACGAAGGCAGCTATCACCGCGGCACCGATCGCGTCGGCAACCGGTACGGTGATGACGCTCGGCGTTCTCAAGCCCGCAAAGGGCAGTTGGCCCAAGCGGCAGCGCATCGGCCGCGGACACGGTTCGGGCATGGTCAAGACCGGCGGCGAAGGCGGCAAGGGTCAGACCGTACGCTCGGGCGGCGGTAAGGGCCCCTCGTTCGAAGGTGGTCAAACTCCTTGGGCGCGTCGTCTTCCGCACGGCCGCGGCTATTCGCAGAAGGGCCGCGACACCGGTCACTTCGGCACGACCTACGCGGTCGTCAATCTTCACCAACTCGACGGCTGGGACACCGCAGTCGAAGTCTCCCCGCAATCGCTCAAAGAGCGCGGCATCTTGAAGTCGCTCGAAGACGGCGTGAAAATTCTCGGTGGAGCACGACCCGGCAAATCACTGCCGAGCGGTCTTCGCTTTCGCGATATCGTGTTCTCGGGTAGCGCGCTCGACGCGCTCAAAGCAGCCGGCGCGCAAATTCCCGAAAGCGACCTTCCGCAGTCCATCGAATCGGCCCAGGGCGATACGAAGTAGTGTTTGACAATCTCCGCGCAGCGCTCTTAGTCCCGGAGATCCGTAAACGCGTAGGGTTCGTGTTCTTCGCGTTCGCGTGGTTCGTCTTCATGATCCACGTGCAACTGCCCAATGTGAACGAAGCCGCCTGGCAGCACGTGTTGCAAAGCGGCGCGTTCTATAACTTGCTCGGGTTCCTCTCGGGCGGCGCGCTCCAAAAACTTTCCGTTATCGCGATGGGGATCACGCCCTACATCAATGCCTCGATCATCATGCAATTGATGACCGTCGTTTTGCCGCAACTCGAAGAATTGGCGAAGAAGGGCGGCGAGGAAGGGCGCAAAAAGATCAGCCAGTACACCCGCTGGCTAACGATCGTGCTCGCGCTCCTGCAAGGGACGTTCATGGCAAATGCCATGCGCGGCAATGGCGTCTTTTACGACAACGGCATCGGTTACATGATTTTCGCGGTCGTCGCGATGGTCTCGGGAACGCTTTTCCTGATGTGGCTCGGCGAGCAGATCAGCGATAAGGGAATCGGAAACGGCGTTTCGCTCATTATTTTCATCGGCATCGTTCTGCGCTATCCGCAATACGTCGCGACCACGTACTCGTCGGCGGCCAACGGTGGCGAATCGCTGCTCAATCTCGTCCTCTACATCGCCTTCGCGCTCATCATTATCGTCGGCATTATCTTCATGTATCAGGGCCAGCGCCGGGTGCCGGTTCAGCAAGCCCGCCGTACCGTCGGCCGCAAGATGTTTGCCGGCCGTTCTACGTATATTCCGCTTCGCCTCAACAACGCGGGCGTCATCTCGATCATCTTCGCCATCTCGATCCTGTTATTGCCTCAACAGGCGCTCTCGTGGTTCAACCGAGGCGGTACCGGTTTTGCCGCAACCGTCGCGACGTTCATCAACTTGTACTTCAGCCCGAACGGCATTTTGTACAACATCGTCTATTTCTTCCTCGTCGTGGTATTCACGTTCTTCTATAGCTCGATTGTCGTCAACACCCGCGATATCGCGGACAACTTGAAGAAAACCGGCGCGTTCGTGCCGGGCATTCGTCCGGGCGAGCCGACCGTGCAGTACCTCAATAAGATCCTACTGCGCCTCACGACCGCGGCCGCGATCTTCCTTGGCTTGCTCTCGGTCCTTCCGGGAGCGTTGCAGCGTGGTCTTTCGGTAACGACGTTCTATCTCGGCTCGACGTCCCTGCTCATCGTCGTCGGCGTTGCGCTCGATACGATCACGCAAATCGAAGCGCGGCTTGCGATGCGTGACTATCGAGGGTTCATCAAAAAATAATGGCTCGCGACGTCGTGTTGCTCGGGGGTCCGGGTGCGGGCAAGGGAACGCAGGCCCAGATTTTGCAAAGCCGTTTCGGCTACCGGCAGATCTCGACCGGCGATTTGCTGCGCGACCACCGGAACCGCGGCACGGAACTCGGGCAAGCGGCGCAAGGGTTCATGCAGCGCGGCGAACTCGTCCCCGACGAATTAATCGTGCGCATGGTCGAAGGCGAGCTTCGCGACGATGCCGATGTGCTCTTCGACGGATTTCCGCGCACTGTCGCGCAAGCCGAAGCGCTCGATGCGCTCCTGCAAACGCGCGGCCGCGGCTTGCCCAAGGCAGTCTATTTCGAAATCCCGCGGGCACAGCTTGAAGAACGCCTACTCGGACGTTGGACGAACCCGCGGAGTTCGCGCGTCTATCACGAGAAGTTCAGCCCGCCACGCGCTCCCGGAATCGACGACGAAGACGGCGGCCCATTGGTTCAGCGTGACGACGACAAGCCGGCGACGATCGAGAAACGCCTGGACGTATTCGAATCGCAAACCATGCCGCTCGTGAAGTATTACGAACGCACGCATCGCCTCGAAGCGATCGACGCGACGTTACCGGTCGAACGGGTAACGCAGACGTTGGAGCACGCCATCGCCGAGAGTTCGGTTTGATGGTTACGCTCAAATCGCCTCGCGAAATCGAAACGATGCGCCGCAGCGGAAAGATTACGGCGAACGTCTTGACCCGTTTGATGAAGGCCGTGCGTCCGGGAATTACGACCGCGTTCCTCGACGAGATGGCCGAAGCCGGCATTCGCGAGCTCGGCGGCATTCCGACGTTCAAGGGGTATCACGGATAC
Organism: Vulcanimicrobiaceae bacterium; assembly: GCA_039937995.1. GTDB lineage: Bacteria > Vulcanimicrobiota > Vulcanimicrobiia > Vulcanimicrobiales > Vulcanimicrobiaceae > JALYTY01. Next base: position 2,925 of record JBDTFK010000274.1, read on the forward strand.
GAGGCGTCGATTTGTACCTCGGTCAACTCCGAGGTCGTACACGGAATTCCGGGCGCTTACGTGTTACGTGAGGGCGATTTGCTCTCGATCGATATCGGGACGACGCTCGACGGCTATGTGAGCGATAGCGCGGTAACGGTGCCGGTCGGGAACATTTCCGGCAACGCGAAGCGGCTGCTGGACGTAACGCAGGAGTGCCTGATGTTCGGGATCGCTCAGATGCGCAAGGGCAAGCGCCTCGGCGATATCGGGGCCGCCGTGCAGGCGCACGCGGAGGGCGCCGGCTACGGCGTGGTCCGGGAATTGGTCGGCCACGGAGTCGGGACGCAGATGCACGAGGAGCCCCAGGTGCCCAATTACGGGACCGCGGGAGCGGGCATCGTCCTACGTCCGGGGCTCGTTTTGGCCATCGAGCCGATGATTACCGAGGGCGGCCACGAGGTCGAGATCCTCAAGGACGGCTGGACAGTTGTCACGGCAGATGGTAAACTCGCAGCGCACTTCGAGCATACCATCGCGGTGACCGAGGACGGCCCGAAGATTCTCACGCTGCGGAATCACCTCGAACATCCCGACGTGGAACGGTACCGGCCCAAAGAAGAAGCGCTAGCTTAAAAGGCGGCCTAACTCGACTCGTCATCACGTGCAAATCGATTCCAGTAGGATACAAGAACATGAAAGTAAGACCGTCCGTTAAGAAAATTTGTGAAAGCTGCAAAGTCATTCGACGCGAAGGCAAAGTGCGCGTGATTTGCGACGTCAATCCCAAACACAAGCAAGTTCAGGGTTGATTCGTCTGCAGCCGAATCAGGCTCGCTCCGATCGTCAATCCCGCACACGCTAGAACGAAAGAAAAAGGACTCGAAAATGGCTCGTATCTCCGGCATCGATCTCCCCCGCGAGAAGCGCATTGAGATTGCACTGCAGTACATCTACGGCATCGGCCCGGCAACGGCTACGAAGCTGCTGGAGCGCACCGGCATTTCCGCCGACGTCCGCGTCAAAGAGATGTCCGAAGACGACGAAAAGAAGATTCGCGACGCAATCGACCAGTTGCAGTTACGCGTCGAGGGCGACCTTCGCCGCGAAGTCCAGGGCAACATTAAGCGATTGATGGATATCGGCTGCTACCGCGGCATTCGCCATCGCCGCGGGCTTCCGGTCCGCGGTCAACGGACCAAGACGAACGCGCGTACGCGTAAGGGGCCAAAACGCACCGTGGCCGGCAAGAAGAAGGTCACCAAGAAGTAGAACGACAATCGGGCCCGGCACGTCGCCGGGCCCGATTTCACTTTCATGCCGGCATCTCCGGATGCGAAAGGCACCACGGTTGATCTACGTCGGCACCTGCGGATACGCATATAAGGATTGGGTCGGGCCGTTCTACCCGCCGCGCATACGTGCGAACGAAATGCTGCCGTATTATGCCCGGCAGTTCTCCGCCGTCGAGATCGATTCGAGCTATTACGGAATCCCAAAGCCGGAAACGATTGCATCGATGAACGCGCGTTCGCCGGAGCGGTTTCGCTTTAGCTTCAAGGCTCCCCAGACGGTTACTCACGCGCCGGTTACATCGATGCGCGTACATCCCGACGGGACCGCGCTGCGCGCCGTACTCGAACCGCTCCGCGCGAGCGGTAAGCTCGCCTGCATCCTTGCGCAATTCCTCAATGGATTTAAACCCGAGGCGCACAACCGGGAATATTTGCGCCGGGTAGTCGAGGTATTCGAGGGGGTTCCGGTCGTCGTGGAATTTCGCCGCCGCGATTGGCAACGTCCGGAAACGCTCGCCCTTTTGCGAGAAGTCAACGCGGGGTTTGTCAACGTCGACCTGCCGCGACTGGAAGGTTTGCCCGTCTCCTCGTCCGATACCACCGGATCAATCGGATACGTGCGTCTTCACGGACGAAATGCGGCGCAGTGGTGGACCGGCGACAACGTGACTCGCTACGAATATTCGTACGCGGAGGACGAACTTGCACCGTGGTCCGACCGCGTTGCCGAAATCGAAGCGCACGTAGAGGCTACCTACGTCTTTTTCAACAATCATGCGCGCGGTAGCGCGGCACGGAATGCGGAAGCGTTTGAGGCTTTACTCGAGGAACGGTTCGGCGATCGCGCGCGCGAGATCGTGGCGCGCGGCAGCGGCGGGAATCCGCGGGCGGACCTGCTGCCGGGAATGCCGCCATACGAGGAGGGTGTTTGAAAGCTGTCATCACCGCGGGTGGTCGTATCGACGGGGCATACGCCGCCGAGGCGGCAACGGAAATCAAGGCCCTCGCCGTGACGCACGGCATGACGATGTTGCAGCGCGCGATCGACGCGCTGCGCGGTTGCGGAGTGGACCGCATTGCGGTCGTCGGCGACGCACCGGTGCGCGAAGCGTGCAGTGGAAAAGTCGAGGCGATCATCGACGCTTCCGAATCCGGTTCGCAAAATGTCCTGCGAGCGTTGCGTGCTTGGCCCGAGGATGGAGACCGCCTCGTCTATCTTACGAGCGACATGCCCTACATCGATGCGCCGGCGCTGCAAGCGTTTCTCGACCGGGTTCCTGCCGGCGCTCTTGGCCTTCCGCTGACCGGGTACGATGCGTTCGTCGCACGATTTCCGGGCGCACCGTCCTTCGGAATCACCCTTGGCGGCGAGCGCGTCGTCAACGGCGGCGCATTTCATATTCCACCCGGAAGCATCGAACGGCTCGCGTTTTTTGCCCGCCCGTTCTTCGAAGCGCGTAAAGCTCCGTGGCGAATGGCCTCGATTGCCGGACCCGCGCTGCTCTTCCGTTTTGCGATCAAACGACTCACGGTCGCGCAAATCGAGCAGCGGGCGCGCACCGTACTCGGCATACCGGTTTGCGCCGTGCGCGATGCGGCAGCCGAACTTGCCTACGACGCAGACCTGGTCGATGAATTCCGGTACGCGCGCGATCGCTGGTAAACCGGTCGCGCCGCGGCTTGCGGCGTACTGGTTCGGCATTCAACTCATCTGGGGCGCGGTGCTCGGCATTTCGCTCCAAGCTCGCTGTATCGAACTTGCCGGCGCGAACTCACTCGTAACCTTCGGCGAAATATCGACCTTCGGTGCCCTCGCCGCGGCGATCGTTCAACTGATCGTCGGTCCGTGGTCCGACGCGTTGCGTCGTCGCGGCAATAATCGTTCCGCGTTTTATCTTTGCGGTGCGCTGGCAGGTGCGGTCGCGATCACGGGCTTCTACGCGGCGTCGAGCGTGGCAGGCTTGCTTGGCACATTCATCGCGTTGCAAATCGCATTGAACGTAGCGATCGGCCCGTACCAAGCGATTCTCCCCGATACGATCGATAGCGGCCGACTTGGAGGGGCATCGGCTTGGATGGCCGCGATGCAAAGCGGCGGCAACGCAGCCGGTGCAATCCTCGCGACGTTGCTCGGGAACCGCTTGCAACTCGGCGTAACGACCGCTGTCGCATTGCTCGTCAGCTGCGCGGTGACGGTGACGCACCTACGCGCCGTTCCATTGCGCGCGCTCGCAGCCGAGAGGAAACTCGTGCTTTCGCGCACGCTCGTCGACCTCTTCATTTCGCGGGCCTTCATGTACGTCGGATTTTACACGCTGCTTGGATATTTTTTCTTCTACGTGCGCGACGCATTGCCGCCGCACGCCGGGATCGATGCCGTGACGGCGAGCGGAATCGGAATTCTTTTATTCACGGTCGTCGGCGCCGGCGGCGCCGCCCTTGCCGCGAAGCCCGCCGACCGCATCGACGAACGGCTCGTCGTGACGATCGGGGGCGGCATCGTAGCACTTGCGATTCTCGCGCTCGCCGCATCTCACGCGTTCGCTTTTATTTTTGTCGCAATCGTCATCGCGGGCGTCGGCTGGGGCATATTCTTATGCGCGGATTGGGCGTTTGCTTGCCGCTTGTTGCCGCCGGGTGCTCTGGCGACGACGATGGGGATTTGGAATCTCGCGGTCGTTGGACCGCGGATGTTGGCTCCCTTCATCACGACGTTGGTTATCGTGCGGGTCCACGCAATTGCGACTTCCATCGGACCACACGTTGCATTTGCTCTTGCCGGCGCGGAAATGTTGGTAGCGGTCGCTTGGATTTGGCGTTTACCGTCAAGTGAGTCGGGGAAATAGCCAACTGGTCCTTACCGCATGGGAACCGTCGAGGCTCGCAATGCGTTATGGGCACGTGCGACGGCTCCGCCGTCACACAAAAACGCAAAATCAGTAGGAGGCTATCTCGTGAAACGACTGAGCACCGGAGTCCTTGCGGCACTGCTAGCAGTGTCCAGCGGGCTCACCGCGGTCGCAGCTCCGTCGGGATCGACGCAAGCGCAGGGTAACAATGGACAATCTGTGGTTGCACAATCCTCGACAAGCTCGATGCCGGCGGCGAACTTCGGAACTCCGCCGTCAGGCCAAATCCCGATTCTTTTCAACGACCATCACGTGTACAGCAAGCCCGATACCCTCAAGCAGGGTCGCGTTCTCGCCGCACTCGTAGAGGGTGGCACAGTTCTCATTCCGCTACGTTCGATGTTCGAACAGATGGGAGCGTCCGTTTCGTACGACGCCGCGAGCAAAACCGTTTCGGTTAGCAAGCCGGGCTCCGAGGTGAAAGTCACCGTCGGTAAGCCTGAAGTCGTTATTAACGGCGAATCACGTCCGCTTGATGTCGCGCCGATGATGTACCAAGGCAGCGTCCTCGTGCCGGTCCGCGTAATTTCGGAAGGTATGGGAGCGTACGTGCAATGGGTTCCCGACAAACAGACCGTGGTCGTGCGGTATCTGCCGCCGACGCCGCCGCCGACTCCGGCTCCAGCCGAATCGCCGACGACTGCGCCGACAGTTGCCCCGACGCCGACCCCGGCACCCCGCGCAACTCCGTCCAAGGAAGGGTTTATCGCCGGCGACTACATCTTC
>JBDTFK010000275.1:0-8876 GCA_039937995.1 Vulcanimicrobiaceae bacterium
AAATCGAGTGGAAGACGGTCGACATGCAAGTGTTGATGAAATCGGACGGCTTGCCTACCTATCATCTCGCCAACGTGGTCGACGATCATTTGATGGAAATCACGCACGTCATTCGCGGCGAAGAGTGGGTGTCGAGCGCGCCGAAGCACGTGTTGTTGTATCGATACTTCGGGTGGGAGCCGCCGGCGTTAATGCATCTCCCCCTCTTGCGGAACCCCGATAAATCGAAACTCTCGAAGCGAAAGAACCCGACCAGCATCCTGTTTTATAAGGCGATGGGTTATTTGCCCGAGGCGCTGATGAACTTTCTCGGGCTGCTCTCGAATGCGGTCCACGAAGGTCAGGAAGAGGTGATGTCGCTCTCCGAAATGGTCGAGCGATTCGCTCTCGAGCACGTTCCGCTCGGCGGCCCCGTCTTCGACGTTCGAAAGCTCGATTGGCTCAACGGCCGCTACATTCGCGAGCGTTTGGACCCGGCCGGGTTCTTGGAGCGGGTGCGCGGTTGGGCGTTCCAACCCGACCGTTTGGCGCGAATCGCATCGCTCGCTCAGCCGAGAGTCGAGCGCTTGAGCGATCTCGGGCTTCTGCTCGGTTTTCTCTTCGCGGGCCGTTTGCCGGTGACGGCGGATCTGCTTCGCGGCGGAAAACTCGACGATCTCGAGATGCGCCAAGCCTTTCAATTGGCGCAGGGAGAATTCGACGTGCTCCCCGAGTGGAATCTCTCCGGTATCGAACAGGTGCTCAAGCGCGTCGCCCAATCCCTCGGGAAAAAGCCTCGCGACGTCGCGCGCTCGTTCTATATCGCGATGACGGGCAGCCCGACGTCGATACCGCTCTACGACTCGATGGAACTGCTCGGCCGCGACATCGTGCGCGAGCGCCTGCGTATCGCGCTGGAATCCCTAGGGGCGCCGAGCAAAAAAGAGCAGGACGAGTGGAAGCAGCTTCTCGCCGCGACGGAAGAAGGTGCCCGCCCATGACGCTGCGCGCAATCGTGCTTGCCGCCGGGAAGGGCACGCGCATGAAGAGCGGCACACCAAAGGTTTTACATATGCTGTGCGGCCGGCCGATGTTGTGGTACGTCCTCGACTCGTTGCGCGCCGCGGGCATCGAGGACATCATCGTGGTGACGAACGAGGAGCTGGAAGATAAAATCGGTGAGTTCGGCGTGCGCAGCATCTTGCAACGAGAGGCGCGCGGCACGGGACACGCCGTGAAAGTAGCCCTCGAAGCACTCGAGCGCGTCGAAGGCGGCCGGATTGTGGTCGCGTACGGCGACATGCCGCTCGTTACCGAAGATATTTTTCGCGCTACCGTCGATTCCGTCAAATTAAACGAAAGTGCCGGAGTCGCAATGTCGCTCGTGACCGTACGCATGCCGCTTCCGTCGAGTTTTGGGCGCATCGTGCGCGCAGGCGATCGCGTCGAGCGCATCGTCGAAGTGAAGGACGCTTCGGCGGAACAGCTCGATATCGAAGAGATGAACGCGGGTATCTACGCATTCGACGAACGTGAATTGCGCGACGCCGCGGCGGCGCTCAAAAATACCAACGCGCAAAACGAATACTATCTTACGGACGCCGTCGAACACTTCGTACGCCAAGGGAAGGGCGTGCGCCCGATGCTGTGCGAAGATCACGTTAACGTTCTGGGCATCAACGATCGAACCGAACTCGCAATCGCCCGCAAGGAAATGAACGCGCGGTTGTGCGCGCGGCACATGCGCGACGGCGTAACGATCGTCGATCCCGATACCACGTATCTGGAGCCCGAACTAACGATCGGCCGCGATACCGTCATCTACCCGAACACCACGATCGCTCTCTTGAGCGAAATCGGCGAGCGCTGCGCGATCGGTCCGAACACGCGCCTTTCCGACGTGAAAGCCGGCGATTGCGTAACCATTTGCGACAGCGTCGTTACGGAAAGCGAAATCGGACCGGGCACGACCGTAGGACCATTTGCGCACATACGCGGGCACGCCAAACTTGCGGGGGACAACCGGGTCGGAAACTTCGTCGAAATCAAAAATTCGCACTACGCTAAAGGCGCGAAGTCCGCACACCTTTCGTACCTCGGCGATGCGTCGCTCGGCGAAGAAACGAATATCGGCGCCGGTACGATCACGTGCAACTACGACGGCAAGAAGAAGAACCGCACGACGATCGGGCGCAACGTTTCGATCGGCTCGAACACGTCCATCGTGGCGCCGCGCACGATCGGCGACGGTGCGCTAACCGGCGCGGGATCGGTTGTAACAAAGGACGTCGCTCCCGGCGATCGCGTTGCGGGCAACCCCGCTAAGTCGATTGCGAAGCCGGAAACGCAGCCGCGAGGCGTTTGATCGCGTCAAGCGTGTAGGTGAGGTCGTCGTCGCGGGTGCGCTGATTCACGATGCAGATGCGCAGGGCACGATGTCCGGAAACCGTTGTCGAAGATACGACTGCGTCGCCGCTTTCCTGTAAGCGGATGACCAGCTCGTCGTTGAAGCTGTCGGTGACGGCTTCGTCGCTGCCGCGGAACCGATAGCGGAAGCAGACGATATTCAGCTGGACGGGAGCGAGCAATTCGAGATCGGCGTCAGCGTCGATGAGCTCGCCGAGCAAGCGCGCTTGGCGAACGTTTTCTTCTATGGCTTCGCCGATGGCGCGGGCGCCGAACTCTTTGATCGTAAACCAAACCTTCAGCGCGCGAAATCCGCGGGAAAGGTCGAGCGTGAAATCGGTAAACCACGGCTGTGCGCTTGCTAGCCCGCGCGACATGCGCGTAAGGTATGACGGCGAGGACGCGAAGGTTGCGCGATGCAATTCGCCGTCGCGGACAAGCAGGCACCCCGCATCGTACGGCACCTGCAGCCACTTGTGAAAGTCGAACGCGATGGAATCGGCGCGCTCGATACCGCGCAAGCGCGGAGCTAAGACCGGCGACATCATAGCGGCAGCACCGAAAGCGCCGTCGACGTGATACCACACACCCTCGCGTCGCGCGATTTCGGCGAGTTCGTCGAGCGGATCGATCGCCCCGACGTCCACCGTGCCCGCATTTCCGACGATCATAAACGGGCGGTGGCCCGCGCTGCGGTCTTCTGCAATCGCGCGCGCGAGCGCGCCGGGATCGATGCGGTGTAACGAATCCGTGGGCAAGACCCGTAGCGAGGCGCTGCCGAGACCGGCCACCTCGAACGCGCGCCGTACGCACCCGTGCGTTGCGCTCGAGGCGTAGCCGGTGAGCCTTCCCTGCGTGGGATCGACGCCGGTCGTGCGAGCTTCTACCCCGAGCGCGCGCGTCCGCGCGACGAGAACGGCGATAAGATTTGCCGACGACGTACCGGTCGTAAGGACTCCGCTTCCATTTTCCGGGAACGCAAAGAGGCGTAGGAACCACGCGATCACGGCGCGCTCGACGTGAACGGCGCCGTGGTTGCGGCCTCCAACGTTCGAATTCATTGCCGATGCGAGCATGTCCGCGAGCATCCCCGTCGGCGTTCCGGTGCCTTGCACCCATCCGAAAAAACGGGGGTGAATGTTGCCGCTGTTATACGGCATGATCGACGCGACGAACTCGTCATAGACATCGCCGATTGGGGTAGGGTCTTGCGGCAGCGGACCGCGCAATCGCTTGACGATCTCATCGGGCATCTCTTGCCAGACGGGCCGATCCCGCACGCGTTCGAGATAATCGAGTGCGTCGTCGAGTGCGGCGTGACTAAGGTTGCGAAACGCCGCCCAATCTTTGGGGTCGAGCACAGTAAAGTCTTTCCGCTGTCCGCTTGTTAGCGCCGATGGGTACTGCTCTAAAACGAGAGCGATGAATTCCGTATTGAGCGCGCTGGCTTGCGTACCCTTTGCCGTTGCGGCGCTCGCCGCGTTCCGCTATCGTCGCGATGCGCGCGCCCGGCGCGACCGCATCGGTGCGTTGCGAGCTCGCGAAACGTCCGTCTTGCAAGCGGTGCGCTCGTTTGTCGATGCTTCGCGCGTGTCGAGCGTTTGCGTGATCGAAGCCTTGGACGAAGCGCTTCGCAGCTGCGATCCCGCAATCGACGTGCTGCTCGCGTTCGTGCCTTGCGGCGAGGAACTTGCCTGCATTCGCGCAAGCGGCGATCGCGCCGCGCACTTCTCACAGCTGCGGTTGCGCCGCGATTCGCGGCTTCATCTTCCCGCGCGTGCGGCCGCGGCGGGGCATCGCGTCTCCGGCGCCGCCGGCGTTCTGATTCCGACGGACCGTTACGCATTGGCCGTACCGATGCGCGATGCCCAAGAATTGAGGGCCGTCATCTACGTTGCCTCCGCGAAGCGTTCGATTACCGCGGAGGAAGATATCGTGCGCGCGGTCGAGCACGCCGCATCGCCCTACGGTCTTGCGATAGAGCGCGAAGCCGATCGCGCGGATGCGACCTATGACGGATTGACGGGAATGCTCTCACCCCGCGCTTTTCGGTCGCGCTTAGCCGAGGAGGTCGACCGGGCGCGCATGCATCCGCAGAGCGTCCTTACACTTTGGTTTATCGACACCGACCGCTTTAAGGCCGTCAACGATACGCACGGCCATGCTGCCGGCGACGTGGTGCTGCAGGCGATGGCCGACCTCATACGCGCGCACACCGTCGTCGATGTCGATTTCATCGGCCGCAACGGGGGCGATGAATTTTGCGCTTTGATATTCGGCACGCAGAAAACGATTGCGATCGAACGGGCGCAGCGTTTTTGCGAGGCCGTGCGCCGCCACGATTTTGGGATACCCGCAGGCTTGAGCGCAAGCGTCGGCGTGGCGACCTATCCGTACGACGCGCGAACCGCGAGTGAATTGCTCGAGGTGGCGGACGCCGCGATGTATCACAGCAAACGCACCGGACGGGATCGCGTGTCGTTCGCCGTTCGTGGTACCGCCTTTTCGGTTCACGGATAGGAGACTATCCACCGGGGTAAGGCGAAATGTCGCTGGATGACGGTTTTCCGCCGCCTCGGCGTCGCGTTGTCGTTAGCGTGCATCTTGGCTTGCTCGCTGCTACCGGTTATCGCTCGCGCGGCGGACGTGCGTCCAAACGGTCTCGACCGGCGGGTCGATGCAATCCCCGCAGCCCAACTCGAACGCGCGCCGGCGGCGCTTTTGGTCGATCCGGACCGTCAGATCGCCGCCGAGAGACTCGCTCGTTGGATGATGCCCGGTTGGCTCGCGTCGATTGTGTTTCAAATCCTTGTGCTGGCGTATTTTTGGCAGTCGGGCGCCGCCGCAAAACTTCGGGACTCGCTGCGGCGCATGCAACTGAGCGAACTGACCGTACGATTCCTCTTTGGTGCTTCCCTCGCGTTTGTCGCCCGGCTTGCCGCATTGCTCCCGAGCTTTTACCTCTTCCGTGTCGGACGCGTAATGGAGCTTTCGGCCACGCTACTTCGCACTTGGTCGCTGACGTGGCTGTTCAATACCGTCGTCGCAATGGTTATCGCGGGCATCGTCGTCTCGGTCGTCCTGTGGCTCGTCGATCGCACGCACCAATGGTATATATTTACGTTACTTGCGATCGTTGCCGGAAGTTTTGCCGTCACATTCGGGGCGATAAACTTCAACGTCGTTCCGTCGGAGCCGGCCTCCGCTACCGTGTTGAACATCGCACGGCCCCTTGAGGATAAGGCGGGCGTTCACGTGCCGATCGTCATCGACAAACGCTCGGGGCGTACGCATATCGGAGCTGCGGGCGTGGCCGGCCTCGGACCGAGCACGCAAATCGTCATCGACGACACGCTCGTTGCAGGCAACACTCCGGCCGAGCTGCGATACGCGATCGCGCACGAGCTCGGCGAAATTGCCGCGCGCGATCCGGTTCGAACCGCGAGCCTAAATGCCGTTCTCGTAATTATCGGCGTCGCACTTGCCGTGTTTATCGCCGACCGCATCGGGTTTCGCCGGGACGACGATCCGGTCGCGCGGCTGGCGCTCGTGGCCGCGCTGCTCGGGTGCGTGTACATTTTCGTCGCGCCGATCGATAACGCGGTTCTGCGTTCGATGTCGTCCTATGCCGACGGATATGCAGTCGCGCTCACGGGCGATCGTGATGCGGCGATCCGATCGGTCGTGCGAGCGGCCGATCAAAGGCTCGACCAGGTCTGCCCGAACGTTATGGCGCGGCTTTTTCTGGAGACCTCACCGCCGCTGGGGGAGCGGGTGGCTTCATTCAACGGCGTTCCGAGCGGTTGTCCCTAGCGCTCAGGCAGCGAAAACTAAGCCGCCGATGACTTGCGTTCCGAGGTGATGCGCGGTCAAGAGTTCGACAAGCGTCGCGTGGGCAACGCGCCCGTCGACGATTTGTGCCGCCGGGATTCCCGCGCGGACGCCGAGCGCGGCCGCGCGAATCGCGACGCGCAGGTCCTGCGCGATGCGTTCGTCGTCCGCGAGTGCGAGCGCTTCGGCCGGAGTCAATTCGTTGATCACTGCGTGTGTTTGCGGGTCGGGAACGCCGCCTGCTCGGTGGAAGAAAATCGCACGCGCCGCTTCGCACGCACTCGCAATCGCGCCCGCGACGTCGTCTGCGGCCACGCGCGCATCACAATCTGAGAATACCGCAAATGCCGTCGGCTCGACGACCGGGACGTAACCCGCGCCGGTGAGCGTATCGAGAAGACCGCGCTGAATGCGGCCGATGCCGTGCGGCGTGTGCGGGATGAGGGCTGCGTCGGAGCCGCTGAGCGAAACGGCAATATTCGTGCTGCGGTTCATGGCCCGAACGATCGCGCGCGCCGAAGCGGGATCGGGCGCCACGACGATTGGACGCACGGCCGCGCCGGTTAAGACGAAGAGATCGTCCACGAGCGTGGCATTCGCATCGTGTGCCGTGGCGTAGTCGACGCAGACCACGAATGTTTTCCCCGAGAAGGCCATCGCGCTAAAAATGCCCCTTTGCCATAATTATCGGTTTTTACGGCGCAAATCCCTCGGACCCGGATTCGAGGCCGAAAGTATTGACGAACTGCATGGCGCGATCGAGGCCGTGCGTCATCCAGAGTTCGGCCCCGTTGGCCGCACCCGCGACCACGCGTGGGAGTTGCCCGGTTTCTTCGCTCGAAAATGGGCTCAGCACGTGATCGATCGAATCGAATTGCGGGCGCCCGACGCCGACGCGAATTCGGGGGAACCGCTCGCCGATGGTCGCGATGATCGAACGCAACCCGTTGTGGCCGCCGTGTCCGCCAAACGGCCGCATCCGCAACGAGCCGAACGGGAGGTCCATCTCGTCGACGACAACCAGAACGTCTTCGGGCGGCGTGCGATACCACGATGAAATAAGGCGAACGGGCGCGCCGCTGAGGTTCATATACGAGGTCGGCTCCACGAGTACGACCCGGCGCGGGGAATCCAGAATTTGGCGAGCGCTGTCCTTGGTCTTCCAAGAGGTGAGGCCGAAGCGCCGCGCGAGCTCGTCAACAACCATGAACCCGGCGTTGTGCCGGGTTCGTGCGTACTCTTTTCCGGGGTTGCCCAGTCCGACGATCAGGCGCGGCGGCGAACTTATGCGCTCGCCTCCGGCTTTCCGATGACCTCCGGCTGTTCCGGCGCGGCGGTAAGCGTCGTCTCGGCTTCTTCAAGTTGACGCGCGGTCTTCGATGGTTCGACCGAAACGACGATCGCGTCGGCAGCCGTGAGCAACTTGAATCCTTTGGGCAGTGCGATGTCGCCTGCAAGGATGTGCTGGTGGATGCCGAGTTCGCCCACGTTGATTTCAAAATTCTGCGGAATTTCGTCGATCGGCGCTTCAATTTCGATCTCGTGCACGAGCACATCCATGACTCCGCCGAATTCCTTTACGCCGGGCGCAATGCCGGAGGTTACGACGGGAACTTTCGCATGCACGGCTTCGTGTGCCGTTACCCGTTGAAGATCGACATGATCGATCCGACGGGAGATGGGGCTGCGCGAGATTTCCCGGACCATTGCCATGTCGCCCTTTTTCCCTTCGATCAGCAGCGTGATGACGCCGTGGCCGCCGCCGTGATGGAGAATGTCTTCGAATGCGCGTGCCTCGAAGGCCAAGTGCATCGGGTCGGTGCCGTGCCCGTAGAGGACGGCCGGAACTTTGCCTGCGGCGCGCAATGCGTGGGCGCTCGTCGTTCCGGTTCGGTTGCGACGCTCGATCGGGAGCGTGATTTCTTTGGTGGCCACTATTTTCTCCAAGTCGTAAGGGATTGATGCTGGGCGTTTGTCCTAGACGGCTGCGGGCTCCATTGCCGTTGCCGGCTCGGACGCGCGAGCGTCGTCTTCGATGTTAAAGAGCTCCGAAACGGAGCGGTTCGTCGTGATGCGGTTGATCGCGTCCGCAAACGTTTGTGCAATTGAAAGTTGTACGAACTTCGGGTGCGCGCTTACATCCGGCAGTGGGATCGTATTGGTTACGATGACCTTTTCGATCTCCGAATTTTGCAATACGTTTATGGCATCGCCGGCGAATATTCCATGCGTCGCAACGGTGAAGACTTTCGTCGCTCCGCGCGCTTTGATCGCTTCTGCGGCTTTTGCCAGCGTCCCGCCCGTGGAGATCATGTCGTCGACGACCACTGCGATCTTGCCCTCGACGTCGCCGACGATGTCGGTCACTTCCGAAATATCCGGCTCGGGGCGCCGTTTGAAAACGATCGCAAGCGTACTGTTCAGGCGCTTGGCAAAGAGCTCGGCGCGGTGTACGCCGCCTGCGTCGGGCGAAACGATCACCACCCGTTCGTCGCACAGTCCCTCTTTTTTTAGGTAATTGCAGAGGGTCGGTAGCGCCATCAGGTTATCGACCGGCTGATCGAAGAACCCCTGAATTTGCGCCGCGTGCAGATCCATCGTCACGATACGCTTTGCGCCGGAGATCTTGAGCATATTCGCAATGACCTTGGCCGAGATGG
>JBDTFK010000276.1:0-3898 GCA_039937995.1 Vulcanimicrobiaceae bacterium
CTTCATCGTAAAGCGCTCGTGCAAGAACATTGCCATCAGAAGTCGATTCTCGACACGAGCGGTGAAAAGAAGCTCTTTGATGCAATCGAACTTGACTACGAAATTCCCGATACCGGTTGCTGCGGAATGGCAGGCCCGTTTGGGTTCGACGCCGCTCACTACGATGTTTCGATCGCGGTCGGCGAGCGCGTATTATTGCCGAAGGTCCGGGAAGCGGGCAAGGATGTGCTGATCGTCGCTAACGGCTTTAGTTGTCGCGAGCAGATTTCGCAGACCACGGACCGCCAGGCGATGCATCCCGCGCAGGTGCTGAAAATGGCAATTGACGATCGTGGCGTTGCGCGTAACGACGCACTTCCCGAGTTGCGCTTTATGCCGAGCACGCGAGATGAATCGCGCAAGGCCGCGAGGCGCGGCTTGAGTGGGCTCGCCCTCCTTGCCGCCGTTTCGGTGACGGCTGCCGCCATCTTGCTGCGCCGACGCCGATAACGTGAAACACATTGTGATTGCCGGCGGCGGTTTCGCGGGTCTTGCGACGGCCCGCGAGCTTGAGCGCCGCACAAGCGCGGGCGAGGTCGCGGTGACGCTGATCAATCAGCAGAACTATATGCTCTTTACACCGATGCTTCCCGAGGTTTTGAGCGGCCTGCTCGACACGCGCGACATTGCTCAACCGTTGCGCGCCGGACTGCGTTCGTGTGCGTTTGAACTGGGCGAGGTTGTTGGAGTCGATTGCGCGGAGCGGACGCTCTCGGTGCGTCACCCAATCACGCGCGATTGCAAGACGCTGCACTATGACGAGCTTGTCCTCGCGCTTGGCGCAACGGGTTCGACGATGGGAGTTCCCGGCGTGGAGAAGTTTACGCTTGGCTTGAAATCAATAGCCGATGCGATTCAGATTCGCAACCGGGTTCTCGGAGCGTTGGAGGTTGCCGCCAAAACGAGCGACGTGATCGAGCGCGACCGGCTACTGCGCTTTATGATCGTAGGCGGCGGTTTCACAGGCGTTGAGGCGGCAGGTGAGTTGCGAGGCCTTTTAGGAGCGGTCCTTGGGTACTATCCGGAGATCGAGCGCTCCGCTATTGACGTTGTTTTAGTTGAGGGTGGCCGACGGCTGCTCGCGCATCTGCCGGGGAAGTTCGGGAAGAGTGCGGCCGAATCGCTGAGTCGTCGCGGAGTGCGAATCAACCTTGGCGATAGCGTGGCAGCGGCCGACGGGCACGGGTTGGAGCTACAGAACGGCACGCGCTTTGAAAGCCGCACGATCGTTTGGTCGGGTGGTTCGCAACCCGCGCCGCTGGTAAAAAAGCTGGGAATCGAAACGAGCGAACACGGCGCGGCGAGCGTAAACGGTGACTTCTCCGTATGCGGCGCGCAGCATCTCTGGGCAGTGGGAGACTGCGCGGCCGTTCCGCAACCAAACGGTGGTATATACGCGCCGCTTGCGCAAAACGCGACTCGCGAAGGGCCATTGCTGGCGCGAAATATCCTGGCCGTACTCAGCGGGAAGCCGACTCGGAATTTTCGCTACACAGAGCTGGGTCAAATGGCGTCGCTCGGCGACCGCCGGGCGCTGGCGGAATTGCCGGGAGGCCGTCTTCTGAGCGGTATGCCCGCGTGGCTCTTGTGGCGGACGTACTATCTGGGTCGACTGCCCGGTTGGAATCGCAAGGCGCGAGTTGCGATGGATTGGACGCTCGAAATGGCGTTCCCGCATGGCGCCGGCCGGCTTCCCCTCGTTGAGGAGAATGCCACGTCGTTTGAGGAGATGCATGCGCTTAGCAGGTAGAGTTGCGATCGTTACCGGCGGCGATACCGGGATCGGGAAGGCGATCTCACTCGGCATCGCGCGCGAAGGCGGGAGTGTCGTGGTCGATTATTTCGGCGACGCGAAGCCGGCGAACGCCGTTGTTGACGAGATCGAGAACTTCGGCGGCAAGGCGTACGCGGTCGCAGCAGATATTAGCAAACCGGATGAGGTCGACGAACTCATCGAAGCTACAGTCAAACACTTCGGAGGGTTGGACATTCTCGTTAATAACGCCGGAATCGAGCACGAAGAACCATTTTTAGACACGGCGCTGGAGGACTGGAACAAAGTAATTTCCGTTAATTTAACGGGGACCTGGATGTGTTCGCAAGCCGCTGCTAGGCAGATGCTAAAACAAAAGCGTGGCGGCCGGATCGTGAATATTTCTTCGATTCATGAAGAGTTGGCGATGCCTAGCAACGCTCCGTATTGCGCCTCCAAGGGTGGTGTGCGCATGTTAATGCGCACGATCGCCGTGGAGCTTGCAGAGCACGGGGTAACGGTTAACGATATCTGCCCGGGCGCGGTCGACACGCCGATGGACGCCAAGTTGAAAGCCGATCGCAGAAAATATGACGCATTGCTGGCCGAGATTCCGCTACGCCGAATGGCAAAGCCCGAAGAGATCGCGGGGCTCTGCGTCTTCTTAAGCTCGGATGCGGGCGCATATATAACCGGGGCTTCGTACATTATCGACGGCGGCATGACAAAACAGTCAGGCAGCTTATGACCGTGCACCGATGATTGCGCGAGTGAGCGGGTCGGGCGAGCGCATGTCGACCTACCAAATTGAAGATACGCAGATGGCAACGGGCAGCACCATCGGCTCCCCCACCGGCGTGATCGAACTCAAGGCGAACGGAGCGATCAAGAAGTTCTACTCCGTTGATGCCGGCGAAGTGCTGATTTCGGGAATGCAAGTCCGTTTCTGGGACGACCGCACGGGCGTGACGCTCGAAGCTCTTCCCGGTCAGTACGTCATTCATCCCGACCGCCAAGAACATGTCTATGAACTATCCAACGGCGTGGTCGTAAGCGAAACGGTTTTTATTCTCAACGGGCAGGCAATGCGCGAAAAAGCCGATCCGCCGATAGCGTACTACGCGATCGAGCTTTCAAACCCGACAGCCCGGGACGTTTCGATCGCGTCCATTGGAGCAGCGGACCTCAAAGGTGGTACCGGCAACGACGTTCGCGTAACGTACGAGGCCGAACTCAACGCATTCATTGCCTCAAATAGGAAGTCGCCGGAATTCGCGCGGGCGTTCGGGGTATCCAGGCGCCCAACGAGTTGGGAATTGACGAGCGATCACGGTAAATGCAGCCGCCCCGCGTTTCCGGGAAAGCTTTCGAACGCGATCTCGCGCGGCACGAGCGATTTTATCGCTCTCATCCACCATCACCATCGCTTGAGACCCGGGAAGCGAACCACCCTCGCGTACGTTCTCGCGGCAGGCGGCAACGGAACGCGGGGAGTTCGCAAGGTGTACCGTGAAGCGCCCTCGCACGACGTCGCGCAATCCAAAACGCGCGCGCACTACGACAACATTCTCAGCCGCGCGGTCGTGATGACGCCCGATCCGCACGTCAACCGTGGCGTGTTATGGGCCAAGGCGAACATGCTGCGGACGCAACTGCTGACAAAAACGGGTTGGTGTTTCGTCAACGATCCGACACGCTCAAATAACAGCGTCGGCCGCGACACCGCATGGTTTTCATTCGGCTCGGATTACGTGACGCCGGATTTTTCGCGAGAATCGCTCCTCTGGTATGTCGAGCATCTCGAGAAAAATGGGATGGTCGTCGAATATTACGACGTTCGAACCGGGAAATCCGAGGACTACGGGCTCAATATCAACGATAATACCCCGTTAATCATCCTCGCGCTGTGGCACCACTACAATGCAACGGGAGACGAGGCGTTTCTGCGCCGCGTCTATGCGGCCGCAAAAAGAGCCGCCAAATATATTTTGTCTCAGCGAAACTCCGATGGACTGGTTTGGTGCACGGCGACCGGCACGGCGGATTGGGGTATCGCGGGATGGCGAAACGTGATTCAGGGATACCGCTTGAGCGGCGCGACGACGG
>JBDTFK010000277.1:0-6534 GCA_039937995.1 Vulcanimicrobiaceae bacterium
ATGCCATAGGCAAACGAATAGCGATCGTGCGGCATTGTCCAACGTAGGGACGCGTCGACCATCGATCCGCGTTCTGCGTCGGCGACCGTTAGGTTCGGAACCATCGAGTACTGAATTCCGTGGAGCGATGGGTTGACGGCAAGATTTGCGTCGAGCCGCTCTCCCGGTATCTCGTAAAGCTCGGCTCGCGCGGAGTAACGCATTCCGACGACGCGCGACGCTTGAACGAGCGGCGACGGCGGATAGAAGGTACGCTGATTGAGTATCGTTTCGCCCACGGCGAATTCGTCGCGCGAACCGGCGAAGGTGTAGAACGCCTCGGCATTGATGTAGCTCAAACGCGGCTCCTGGACCAGGCCGAAGGGGCCGCCCTGACCGAGTGCAACTGGGCCGATCGGCGGGACAGCTTCGGCGTGAAGGTGGACGCGTCCATGGACGTGATCGATTTCAAGCATCGGCAGCGGCACGAACGGAACGGCCTGCGTTCCTTGGCTCTCAACGTGCGCGCCGCTTGTCGCATTGACGCTCGTGCCCACCGTCGTTTGGTCGGCGCGAGCGAGCGCGAAACTCGCGACGACGGAGATCGCGAAGAAGGCGCATGCGAACAGCAGCACCGTAAAATGCCGCAAAAAGCCTTTCATATCACCTGTCGGTAACGGCGCAAAAGAAATGGGCGCAAGAACGCTGTCTTTGTGCCCATTTCCCGAGAACCCGGCGGTCTTGTTTATTTTGCCGTCTGAAGGCAGGTGTAGCCGAGGTTCGACCACATTTCTTGCGTCACGTAGTTGTGGTCGTGCAAAGTCGTGTCGCTACCGTCGGAACGCAGCTTGCCGTACGACGTCTGGCACAAGTCGCCGATCTCGCGGCCGGAAACATTCGAGTACCAGCCGCCGGTATTGGGCGTACCGCTCGTGTTTGGATCGCTAGTAGCTTCGGCTTGTTCGTGCCATAGGGTATCGATGGTTTGATCGGCATCGCGGTCGTTAGGCCAGACCTTCGACGGTGTGCCGCATCCCATCGGGCCGAAGTCGTGCTGGTACGGGACGATTGCGTACGCGTACGTCGCTGAGCTCTTAGCGAACGAGCCGTGATATGCGCATGCGGCCCAGCCGTCGGCGGGAGATTGGCTCGCGGTAAAAATCACGAAGATCGGTGCGTACCCGCCGGCAGGCCAATGATTTTTCGCAATCGCCTTGAGCACTTCGGCGTGCAAGTCTTTGTCGCCGGTGTTTCCATTGTTGAAGTCCTTTGGATACGGCGCTGTGTCCGTCCAAGAACCTCCGAAGTTGCTCGTATTGAGGATGTGCGAATTCTTGTCGGAGTATTGGGCCAGGATTTTATACTGTTTGGTCGTTCCGACGTCTTTAAAGTATTCGTTAATGACCGGTTTGTATTTTGGGCTCATATAGGAACCTGTCGGCTGCCAGTAGATCGCGTAGAGTGCCGCGAGTTTCACGATCGAACCGTTGTGATATTCGACGTGGTCCGGGAGTGCAGGATTGGCCGCTTCGAAAGCGGCGCGGTCTTGGGGCAGCGGATGAACGTGAACGATGCTTCCGTCGGCGAGAACGCGGACGTACGGAGAGTTGACGGCCCGCAGATTCCCCATCGTCAACGACTGCGGAATTGACGATTGCGGAATTGCGGAAATCGGAGAGGCCTGCTGACCGCCGCACGCGGTCAAAAAAACGGCGGTCGCGAGAAATGCGGCGCCTCCTGCGGCGCGGCCGGCTCGAGCGGTGGACGACATGAAGATTATTCTACCTCGTGGCTAGGCGAGAAAAGAGATACTGTATCAGCGCAGAAACGTCGTGCCGATTTTCCGGCTCGGACGCAGAAGGCCTCCGGGGCGCCGGGAGGCCGGCTCGTGACCGGGCGCTAACGTGTTTCGACGTATGGAGCAGTACTCGATCGACGGGCGTGGACGTGGCGAGGTCTATATAACGCTCGCGGTTGCGTCGCTGGCTCTTGCCTACGCGGCGCATCAGGTCATCGATCTCCTCCCGTTTCATATCCCTTGGTGGATCGAAGTTCCCTCGTTCGTGGTCTGGTTCGGCGTCGTCAATATCACCTTCGACCGTTGGCTTTGGCGGGTCCGCGTGGCCGGGATGCGCCTGAGCGCCGTTCCCGATTTTTCCGGTGAATGGCACGGAACGATTGCCGCCGTGAACGCCGAGAGCCAGAAAATAGAGTTGCCGGTCGACGTGCGCATCGAGCAAACGTGGTCGGCTATCGAGGTTCGAGGGAAGACGAGTCGCGGAATAACCCGTTCGAAAATCGCAGGCGTTCGCATTGAGGACGAGGAGTTGCGTTACGAGTACGAGACGCAACCCGACGTTTTTGACGCGACCGCCAAGCACCACGTCGGATTCTGCGTCTTAGAATTGCACGAACAGAATTTGCTTGAGGGTTTTTACTACACGCTTGACGGCACGTCGACGAAAGGGGTCATTGCCCTTCGCCGCGGGACTCAAGCTTCGCCGTCGAAATAGTCGAGAATCGGTTCCGAGCGCACGAGCGTGCCCGTGGCTTCCACGAGAACTTTTTTTGAATCCGGGTAGAAACACGCATCGAGCGGGTTCGTGTTCGCGATTAAAATTACCGTTGCGGGAGTAGGGCCGTTGTTCACCAGCCGGTGCGCGCCGAACGGACGCGTCGGCAAGCAGACGAAGTCTCCGCGACGTAAGGGCATCTCCCCGTGCGGCGATTCCAGCGTCGGCGTTCCGTCCCAAACGATGAAAAGTTCTTCTTCGCCGATGTGCCAGTGCAGAGGACAGCACGCGATTCCCGGTTCGAGGCGCGTTACCGCGTAGCCGAGCCTCTCCGCACCGAGCAAAAAACCGACCTCCGCCCACTCATCTTGGAATCTTCCCGGACCTTTGGTTTTGGTGTAGTTGAGTTGCTCGATGTTGACCAGATTGGTATGGGCGTCGGTACGGCTTTCCAGTAAGTCGGTCAACGCTTCGTAGGCGCGATCGAAGACGGACGTACCGTCGCCGACGAGAAGATGACGCGGACGCATCCGGCGCAACGCGCGAAGCGAGCGCGCGGCGCGCACCGGGTCGCCGAGCTTCTCGTCCGGCATCATTCGAAGCGAGCCGGCCGGATCGCCCAACACCGCATCGCCAACCAGCACCGCACCTTTGGAGGGAAAATACAGCGCAAATTCGCCTGCGGTCTTCAAACCGTCGAGCGCAACGACTTCGGCGCTTCCGATCGTATCGCCGTCGTGCAGAACGCGGTCGATTTGCACGGCCATTTCTTTCGCGTCGGGTTCGCTTGCCGCAATCTTTGCCCCAAATCGTTCGGCGACGTTGCGCGCGTCGCGCTCGTGGTCGCGATTCGTGATCACAATCCACGCGGCCCCGCCGGCTAATTCGATTTCATTCGCATCGTCCGCTTCGAGCGCAAGCGGATCGACGATCAGATTGCCGTTAGGTTCGGCGATGAAATACGAATTGAAGAAGATATTTCGCTCCGGCTGCCGGCGCGACCAGAGCGCCACGCCGTCGACGATCGTTTTTTGCACGCCGCGCGCTCAGCGAGGTCCGGATTCATGGAGCCAAATTTGGTTTCCATCGGGATCGCGCACCAGCGAGATCGTGCAGTGCGCCAACTTGCGAGGCGCGCTCGACTCGATGCCGCGCGCCGAGAGCCCCTCGCAAAATGCGGATAAATCGGAAATCTCGAGCGCGAGTGATTGGGCGGAGCCCGGCTTTCCGACTTGCTCGAAGTTTCCGATCCCGAACGTCGTCCCGGCGACGTCGAATTCGACCCAAAAGTCTGAGCTAAGGCCTCCCGGCGTGAGACCGAGCACGTCTCGGTAGAAGGCCGTGGCTCGATTCATGTCGGTTACGGGATACATCGTGAAGGCTATTGCGGGAGTTGCCATGCCGGACACTTATCGGCATAGCCCGGGGCACCTTCCGCAGTTCTATGCTTCGAGCGGCTCGGTGGTGCTGAGATAGCGGTAGATGAATCCGCCGATGAGTGCGCCGACGATCGGCATCACAAAGAAGAACCACACTTGCTCGATGGCCCAACCGCCGGCGAAGAGTGCCGGCGCCAGGCTTCTGGCGGGATTCACCGACGTGTTGGTAACGGGAATGCTGATGAGGTGGATGAGCGTAAGACTCAGCCCGATTGCGATTCCGGCAAAACCCGATGCCGCAAGCCTGTCGGTTGATAGCGCGATGATCAGAACGAACATGCAGGTCATAACGATTTCCGAAACCGCGCACGCAAGCATCGAGAACCCACCCGGCGAGTGATCCCCGAAGCCGTTCGATGCGAATCCCGCGTGTACGTCGAATCCGGTTTTTCCGCTTGCGATCAGGTACAGAATTCCCGCGCCGATGATTCCACCGACGATTTGCGCCCCAATGTATGGCGCGACATCCCGCGCGGGAAATCGGCGTGCTGCCCAAAGACCGACCGTGACCGCGGGGTTGATATGACATCCGGAGATCGGCCCGATCGCGTAGCACATCGTAAGAAGCGTGAGCCCGAATGCGAGTGCGACGCCGCCGAATCCTATGCCGAGATGAGGAAAGGCGGCTGCGAGCACGGCGGCTCCGCAGCCACCGAGTACGAGCCACATCGTTCCCATCAGTTCGGCCAGCAAGCGTCTTGGAAGGGCAGTTGCCATGGGTAACCTCCACGAGCGAGTGCGTCAGATTGAAATGGGCTTACGCCGCCGCTGCGCCGATCCTGCTATCGGAGCCGTGTGCCTAAGGAGCGCGGAGCGGTACGCCGAACGAAAGCACGGATGAAGCGTCGAGAGTTTGTCGTTCAAACAGCCGCCGGAACGAGCGCGCTACTCTTGCCGTTTGCGGCCCAAACGGCTCGGGCGCAGTCCGGCGCACCGGCTTTTATCGAAACCGGAAATACGTTTGCGTTCGGGAATCAGTCAATCGGCGCAACGTTCCACATTGCGCAGAATCACCTCGCGATGGTCGGGTTATGGGATCGCGTCAACGGCGAAAGGATCCCGCTTCCAGGCGACCTCTTTTCAATCGCGCTCAAAGATGGAACGCAATACGCGTGCGGCGAGTTTACGGTCACCTCGGGTCCGGCCGCAACGCCGCTCTCGGTACAGCCCGACTCGGCGCGCCGTTCGAGCCGCATCCCCGGGGCGCAAATCTCGGTGAAACTCGCGCACCCTTCCGGCGCGCTGCGCGTGGTTTGGCGTGCGATTCTGCGCGATGGTTCGCACTATCTGCGTCAGGAAATCGAACTGGAGGCGATCGGTAAGGAGCTCGCGCTTCAAAGCGTAACGTTGCTCGATTTCCCCTTTCTCCCCGGTGCCTTTACGGTGGGGAGCACCGACGGTTCGCCGGTCGTATCCGGGACGCTATTTCTCGGGGTCGAGCATCCGCTCGCGCAGTCCGATGCCATCTACGACCGCGCGTCCGTTCGACTTCCGCGAAACGTGCCGTTGCGCCCCGGAGTTCCGCTTAGCGTTTCGTCGGTCATCGGCGTTACGCGTGCCGGCGCGTTGCGCCGCGATTTCTCGACGTATGTCGAGCGCGAGCGCGCGCACCCGTACCGTCCGTTCCTGCACTACAATTCGTGGTACGACATCGGGTATTTTACGCGATACGATCAAGCGCAGTGTCTCGACCGAATCCACGCCTTCGGAACCGAGCTGCACGACAAGCGCGGCGTCACGTTGTCGTCGTTTCTCTTCGACGACGGATGGGACGATCCGAGTAACCTGTGGAGCTTCAACGCGAGCTTCCCGGACGGCTTCGCCGCGCTCAAAACGGCGGCCGCAGCATACGGTGCGGCGCCGGGGGCATGGCTCTCGCCGTGGGGCGGATACGGAAAGCCGCGCGCCGATCGGCTCGCGAGCGCCAAGGCGTTGGGGTACGAAATCAACGACGACGGCCTCGCGCTTTCCGGACCGAAATACTACAAGCTCTTCGAAGACGTCGTTATGGGTTTCATCACTCGCGGAGGGGTGAATCAATTCAAGCTCGACGGCACCGGAAACTCAAACAGGTTCTATCCCGGTAGTCAGTTCGGCAGCGATTTCGAAGCTGCCATTCATCTGATCGAGACGGCGCGCGCTGCGGAGCCCTCGATCTACGTCAATCTTACGACCGGAACGTATCCGTCGCCGTTTTGGTTGCAGTTCTGTGATTCGATTTGGCGTGGCGGAGAGGATCATGCGTTCTTCGGCCCGGGCTCGCAGCGGCAACGATGGATGACGTACCGCGATGCGGATACGTATAACGGCGTGGTAACCCAGGGGCCGCTCTACCCGCTGAACTCTCTCATGTTGCACGGACTCATCTACGCCGAACATGCGAAACATCTCGGCGACGATCCGCAGGACGATTTCAGAAGCGAAGTGCGTTCGTATTTCGGAACGGGAACGCAATTGCAAGAACTTTATTGCACGCCCGCGCTCCTTTCTAAAGGGAACTGGGATGACATAGCTGCGGCCGCGAAGTGGTCGGCTGCCAATGCGGACGTGCTGTGCGATACCCGTTGGGTCGGCGGCGATCCGTACCGCCTCGATGTTTACGG
>JBDTFK010000278.1:0-8017 GCA_039937995.1 Vulcanimicrobiaceae bacterium
GCGACGGTTGTGATTGCAAGTAGCGAATCCACATGATTTCCGCCACGCCCTTTTGCTCGCGCAACGGCAGCGGATCGAGGCCGCGCGGAGCGGGCCCCGCGATGTGCTCGCCATCGAGCGTAAACTGCGAACCGTGGCACGGACACGCAAACTTATTGCCGGTTTCGTCCCAATTGAACCGGCAACCGAGGTGCGGACAAATCGGGCTGAAGATGACCATGTTCAGGTTCACGACGTCGTACGGGACGTCGGCCTTTCCGCCTACGTACACGTCGGGCCGCGCTTTTTCAAAGGCGGCTTGGTCGGCAACTTTGATGCCCCAGACGTACTCGTCCGACGACGTTAACGGGAGATACGAATCTTTGGATCTTAGCGTGAACGTCAGCTTGACGGGCTTGTTTGTCGCTTCTTGGAGCGATTTGAGTTCGTCGGCGCTGAGCGGAGACCAACTGCCGCTACCGGCGGCGCCCGCCGGGAGCAGCGAGCCGATAATCGGGATGGCCAAACCGATGCCGATGATGCCGCTGAGCGTCAGCGTCGCATTTGCCATAAAGGTCCGGCGGCTGATCTCCTGCGCCGTGCCCGGATCGTCGTAGGCACTGAGGATCTTACGCTGGGCGTCTTCCGACGCGCCCGCAGCATGCTTGGACAAAAGTTCAATCTCCGACAAAGGTGATAGAGGGCTTGCAGCTAGGACAAGTAGCCCTTTTCACAAGGATTGTACGGCCGCCCTCTTCACAAGGTCGACGACGAAGTTCGGACGGGACTACATTTTGTAGCTGTGGAGGCCGCTTATCCAGATATTGACGCCGAGGTACGTGAAAATAACCAGCATGAAGCCCCCGACGCTCACCCAATTGGTGCGCATTCCACGCCACGCATTGCGCGTGTGGAGGTGCATGTAGGCGAGATAGACGATCCAGGTCGCGAGCGCGGCGGTTTCCTTGGGGTCCCATTGCCAGTACGCACCCCACGCTTCTTTTGCCCAGGCTGCCCCCGTAATGATGCCGAGCGAGATGAGGGGCAAGCCGATCGCCACCGCGCGGTAGACGATGACGTCGAGTTGCGCGAGCGACGGCAGCGTGGTGAGCCACGCGGCGGTGCGGTTCCCGGATGCTGCGGCGGTCTCGAGCGACGGCGTATCGCCACTGACGCGCATCGTCATTCCCGTACCCGCGAGTTCGACGCTCGATTCGACAACCGCGATTCGCGCTTCGGCATAGTATTTGATCAGGTAGATGCACGAGAACACAAAGGCAACCAAAAACGCAGCATACGAAGACACGACGATCGGGACGTGAACCTTTGCCCAGTAGGACTGAAGCGACGGGACCGCCGGCATCGTGCCCTCGTTCCACGTCACGCCGTAGGCAAGTGCGATCGCGGCGATTGCGAGCACGAACCCGCCCGCGAACCACATTTTATAGCGAATCGCAAACCCGATGAAGATCGCTACCGACATCGCCGCGAAAAGCGAAAGCGATCCGTAAAGGTTGAGCAGCGGCCAGATGTGCGTCGTTTCGAAGCGAACGATCAGTTGCGCGAATTGCGCGAGGCAGCCGGCGATTGCGAGCGGCGCGCCGAGATTGCGAAGCCACTCCTCGCGCGAGAAAAAATATACGCCGAGGGCGAGCGCGCCGAGAATGTAGCACGCGATCGAAACGATCATGAGCAGTTCGTCGGCCTGCAAGTGTCCGGTCATCGGTATCAGAACGCCTCCACTGGAGAAAAATCGGTTCGGGATTCCGGCGGATCCATCGCCCGCTTGAGCTCTTCGATGAGTTCGCGGAATTGGGTCTCGAAGATATCGTAGCCCTTTACGGTTGTGGCGGCCAGCCCCACGCTGCACGCGCCCGCGGTTTCGTCGATGCGCACAAACAAGCGGGCGGGGAGAAAATAGAACGACACGATGAGCCCGGTGAGAAGAACCAATGCGCCGATGCCCACAAGCGGGATGCCGGGATCGTAGCGGTACTGGAATCCGCTAAAGAGCAGGTATTGCGCAGGGACGATGCGCCATCCGCTCCCGGCGTCGATCCACGTCCGCAGCGGCACGAGCGCGCTTCCCGCATTCGAGCCGTTCTGCGTTACGCTCAAAACGACCGCGGGGTCGTTGACGCGCGGGTCGGGGGCGGGCATGCCGCTACGGCGGTCCACAGTTGGAACGAACCGGTCGTAGCCGACACTCGTATGCGTGCCCGGCAAATCAATCGTCTCGCCTTCCGCGACGATCCGGTCGGAGAGCTGCGCGTCGCGTTTCCCGTTGTGCGTTACCGTAAACCGCATCGCAAACCCGTAACTTGCTTGATAGTAGAGCGTGCCGTCGATATCGATCGGGTGATTTACGCGTACGGTCATAGGTTTGGGAATGCCGTCGTTGCCGGTAACGGTAACGTGCGAAACGTAATCGATCGGCTGGTACACCATGCCGCTCTTAGTGAGAATCGGCGAGATGCGGTACGCGAAATCGTTGAGTTTGATCACCGCATGCGTTTGCGGAATCTCGACGGACTCTCCGGTCACGATTGCGGTATCGCCCGAAAAACCACGCGCCCAGTAAACGGTGGTTCCGGCGGCGATGATGACGAAGCCGAGGTGCGCGATCAAAACGCCACGCCGCGCCCAGTTGAATTTATCCGCAAAACTCCACTCGGTGCCCTCGAACGACCGGTTGCGCACGTGCCATCCGCGCGAACGAAAAAATTGCTCGATGCGGGCACGGACGCGAGCTTCGTCGCCACGAACGCCGATCGAGGCATGTAGCGGGATTTTATCGATTTTGACCGGCCGCAGTGCCGGTAGGCGCGCGGGAATGACTCGCTTGAACGTGCATACTGCAAGCGAGGTGAGAATGAGCGCGATGATTCCAACATACCACGGTGAGTGATAGATGTTGTCGAATCCCAGACGCACGATTGCGCGCGCGACCGGCGCGGGATAACTTGCCAGGTACGTGGCGGCGTCTTTTCCCTGATCGACGATCACGCCGATCAGCGTCAATAGCCCCCACACAAGAAAAAGTGACACGGCAAAAAGCACGCTTCCGAACGTACGGATGAAGTCATCGTATGTGCTGCGCGCTTGGAGCATACTACGTGAGATTAGGACGCGCGTCCGGGCGCGCGCCATGACTTCTCAAGCACGGCGATGACGCCGATCGAGATTTCATAAAGCACGTACATGGGCAGCGCCAGGAGTGCCATGGTTAAAGGGTTGCCGTCGGGGGCTGCGATGCCACCGGCAACGACGAATCCGAAGAGGGCGTGCCGTCGGTATTTGCCGAGCCACGCCGCGTTCACGATTCCGAGGCGGGCGAGGCCGATTAGCACGATCGGCAATTGGAAAATCAGCGCAAAGAGCGCGAGC
Source organism: Vulcanimicrobiaceae bacterium (assembly GCA_039937995.1). Lineage (GTDB taxonomy): Bacteria > Vulcanimicrobiota > Vulcanimicrobiia > Vulcanimicrobiales > Vulcanimicrobiaceae > JALYTY01. The sequence goes on from JBDTFK010000278.1 coordinate 3,367, forward strand.
AGCACCAGCACGAAATTCAGCGTTTCGGCCACGCCGAATGTTGGGGTGGCGATTGCGTTCGTGATTCCGATCAACGCCGCTACGACGCGTGGAATGACGATAAAATGCGCGAAGGCCAGTCCCGTCGCGGCGAGCAGTACGGATGGAACGATGAATGCGTAAACCATGTTGCGGGTACGCGGATGCATTGCCGGCACAACGAACATCCAAGCTTGAAAGATCAGCATCGGAAGGCCGACCACGATGCCGCCGATGACCGAAAATTTCAATTCGATGAAGATGACGTCGGCCGGGCCGAACGCGTGGAGTTGGATGCCGTGAAAATATGCGGCGACCATCCAGCGGATGATGAATTGCGACGGCCAGAAGAGTCCGAGCGCAATGACGCCGACTGTTGCAATCGCAATCAACAGACGCGTACGGAGCTCCCGAAGGTGCTCCGTGAACGGCATCTCTTTCTGGTCCCAGCCCGTCTCGTGCGCGGAGCCGGGAGGGCGCTGCGCCAACATTAGGCGCTAGGTGTGCCCTGACCGGGAGTCGGTGGCGGCACTGCCTGCCCGGCCGTGCCGGTCTCGACGTTATTCATAATATCGTTTTGCGCCGTCGCCGCGCGCACGCGCGCTTCTTCGCGGGCCTGCGCCGCGGCTTCGTCGGCCTCGATTTGCCCCATGACGAATTCTTTCTTGGCTTGCCCGGCACTACGAGCGAGCTTGGGGAGCTTGTCCGCGCCGAAGAGCAATGCGCCGACGACGAGAATGCCGATGATGATCGGCGCGTCGATGATGGCGATGAGGGGGTGAATCATGGCTGTTGCGTTCTCCTATCCTTGCGCGAGCAACGCGCTCGCGAGATTCGCCAATTCGTGTTTCGCCGTTCCGGCCGGAATCGGCTGCAATGCGGCGTGCGCGCGCTCGACAAAACGAGCAACCTCCGCGCGCGTTGCATCCAGGCCGCCTTCACGTGCGATACCCTCGACGATTCGCGGGATCGCTTCGTTGCTCTGCCCCCGGTAAAAGCGTTCGACCTCGCCGCGGAATGCGGCGCTTCCGTTTCGCAAGGCGAGAACGAGCGGGATCGTCATCTTGCGCTCGGTAAGGTCGTTCCCGACGGGCTTGCCGACGGAGCGCTGGTCGGCCGTGACGTCAAGGAGATCGTCCACCATTTGGAACGCTACGCCGTAATGCTCGCCAAAAGCGTGCAGCGCGGCAATTTCGGCAGCGGAGCCGCCGCCCATAATCGCGCCGCATTGCGCCGAAGCCCCGAAAAGCGACGCCGTCTTCTTGCGCGCGACTTCCACATACCCCTCGAGTGCTAAGCTCAAATCGCCCGTTGCGCGTAATTGCAAGACTTCACCGTCGCAAATATCCGCAAGCGTCGCGGAAAGAATATTAGGCACCGGGTGCGGATAGCCGGCGGTCACGTTTTTAAAAATCCACGCGAAGAGATAGTCGCCCGCGAGCACGCTGACGCGATTCCCGTAGTCGATTGCGGTCGCGTTTACGCCGCGGCGCATCTGCGCGTTGTCGACCACGTCGTCGTGAATCAAGGTTGCTACGTGGATGAGTTCCATATACGCCGCAAGGTGCAAATGCTCGGCGGCTTCCCCGCCGCATGCCGCCGCGGCGAGCAAGGTCACGCGCGGGCGTAGGCGTTTACCGCCTGCGGCAAGCATGCGCTTCACGGCTTCGGTGATGATCGCGTTGTCCGTCGAAAACGTCTCGCGAAAAAACGATTCGACGAGCGCGTAGAGGTCGGATTCGTCGCTCTTTAGCGCATCGAGCATCATTTCGTTCCGTAGTGAACGGCGATCGATCCGCCCATAAGGCGCTCGAAACCGGCATCGCGAAAACCGGCTCGCACGAAGCGTTCGCGCAACTCGACGGCATTTGGATGATTGGTAAGCGAATTCGGAAGATAGGTGTAGGCCTGCCGCGAGCCGCCTACGAGACCGCCGACAACCGGTACCACTCTATAAAAGTAGAGATCGAACACGCGTTTCCACGCGGCGTTTGGAGCTTTGCTTACGTCCAAGTTAACGAACTTGGCGCCCGGGCGCAGTACGCGGAGAATTTCGCGCAGCACTTGATCGATGTCGACGACGTTGCGAAGGCTGAAGCCCATCGTCGCGCCGTCGAAGGTCGACGCTTCAAAAGGAAGCGACATCGCATCGCCTTCAAGAAACGCCGCTTCGCCGCGCGCCTCTTTCGGGGCGCGGATGCGTGCCGCATCGAGCATCGGAGTGCAGAAATCGACTCCGGTCACGTGCAGCGTCGGGTCGGTGCGCAATAAGTGAAAGACGACGTCCCCGGTGCCGCAGCAGAGGTCGAGGATCGAACCGGCGCGCGGCGGCTGAAGAAGCGCGATTGCGCGTTTGCGCCAGCGCTCGTCTAAGCCGGCAGTTAACACGCGGTTGGTCGCATCGTAGCGGGGAGCGATTCGTGCGAACATCTCGCGAACGAACGTGCCTTTGTCGCCGGCAGGGGGACGGGTTGGGTTGGGCGCGGTCATTGGTCCGTCGCTCTTTCCAAGTTATGCGGGTCTTCCCTTGGGATATTGCCCTAGCCGCGACTGACCTTTGTCGGGATAGCGACCCGGTGTTAGCCCTTAGTTCGACTACCGATGTGGTCGCCGCGGTGCGGAGCGCGCGCGATGTTTCGCTCGCCGCCTACATCTTACGGCCCGGTCCGGTCGAGAGCGCCCTCGTGGACGCGGCGCGCCACGGCGCGCGAGTGCGCGTGCGGCTCGAGGGCCAGCCTTTCGGCGACGTTCGCGGAGATTTGGCGGCCGGCAACCGGCGCGCGATCGAAGAATTGCGTTCGGCCGGCGCCGACGCGCGTCTCGCGCACGAGCCGGGCTCGGCGGAGCCGCCGCTCCATCTTAAAGCGCTCGTCACCGGCGATGCCGTGTATCTCGACGATCGGAATTGGGCCGGCGACGGCGAAGAAACGATCGTTCGCGATACGTTTTCGCAAGACCGGCGGATGGTCGCGGACGCGATTGCGGGAAAAGCGGACCCGCCGTCACCGTTCTTCGCCGCGGAAAAACACGACGCGCTCGCATCCGCGGCGCGCCTTTTGGACAGCTGCACGAAACGAGACGATGTCGCGCTCGAGAGCGAATCGTTCGGTGCGTACAACAGCACGTACTACGCGCTCGACGATCTCGCGAAACGCGGTTGCGCGCCGCGCATTCTTATCGCAGACCGCGAATTCGAAAGCAACCCGAAAGAACGGGCCGCCGTAGAAGCACTCGAGCGTGACGGCGCGGACGTCCGCATCACCGCATCCGACGAAAAGTTCGCGCTCGTAGGAAATCGAGCGTGGATCGGCTCTGCAAACGCAACCGCGGCGTTCGACCGTCCCGATCAATTGGACTGGAGCGTGCGGACCGACAACGCAGCCATCGTCGCTCGCGAACGCGTCGTCTTCGAAAAACGCTGGCAAAGCGCCCAGCGGCCGTCGTTCTCCTAAGTGCCGTGCTGGGTCCCGTGATCACCGCGCATCGCGATTTCCTAGGGAGCTTCTCCGAGATTGAAGAGTGCGCGCGCGTTACGGTCCGTCACCCGCTCCACCTCATCGCGCGAGAGGCCGAGCAACTCCGCGACCTTTGCCGCAGTTAGTGAAACGTACGATGGTTCGTTGCGTTTTCCGCGATGCGGCGTAGGAGCGAGGTACGGGCAGTCGGTTTCCAACACGAGAGAATCTACGCCGACGGCGCGCACGGCCGCGCGGACGCTCTCGGCCGACTTAAACGTTACGACGCCTCCGATGCCGAGCAGCAGGCCGAATTCATCAACGTAGGTACGGGCTTGCGCTTCATCGCCCGTAAAGCAGTGGATGACTCCACGCATCTCCGGCGCAAACTCTTCGCGCAAGATCGCGACGAAATCGTCGTAGGCGTCGCGATGATGAAAGATTACCGGCATCGCGGTCGCGCACGCCAGCCTCAGCTGCGCGCGCAAGACGTTGCGCTGCGTTTCTCGCGGGCTGTGGTCGTAGAAGTAGTCCAGGCCGGTTTCGCCGATCGCGACGACGCGCGCGTCGCCCAAAAGCGGAGCGAAGGCCGCCGCGATATCGGGCGGTGCGTCGATCGATTCGTGCGGATGAATGCCGACCGATGCCGACGTATCGAACTCCCGCGCGACCCGCAGCGCGCGCTCGCTATCGGCCACATCGCAGCCCACGTTGATGATGTGCTCGATGCCTCCGGCGCGCGCCCGCGCGAAAACCTCGGCCCGGTCGGCGTCGAATTGCTTGTCGTGTACGTGAGCGTGCGTATCGATCATTTCAGATCGAGACGATTCCGCTTCGTGGCCGCGAGCCATTCTTAGGCGCCGGTCGCCCTCCGGGCTTTACGGGAAAGGCGTGGCCGCCGTGGGGTGAGAATATAAACGGCCAGAGTGAGAATGCGGCTAAGAATGCTCCGTTCCGCGTCGTTGCAATTCACCGTTCGCCCGAACGCCGTCTTTAATCGACGGTTTTTTTCTATCTTTGGGCTGCGTGCGGGCCGATGAGCATTCCCGAGAACTTCCGTTTCGATCTTTCGACGGCTCTCATCGCCGATTCGGGAACGCGGATCATGCTCGACGGCGGCGATACGTGGATCTCGTGTTCCATCGATACGAAATTGTCAAAATCGGGCGTGCGGTTCG
>JBDTFK010000279.1:0-9580 GCA_039937995.1 Vulcanimicrobiaceae bacterium
ACGATTATTTCCGTTGCCCAAGCGGCGGCGGACGCGGCCTACAACCTTGCACTGCACGAGCGCGATTTCTATCGGCTTTCGAGCGGGGTCTTACGCGCTGCAAACGATGCGCTCGACCGTACGCCCGACCAACTGCCGGTTCTCAAAGAGGCCGGCGTCGTCGATTCCGGCGGAGCGGGCTTCGTCTATTTCCTTGAGGGGATTTTGCGCTTTTTACCCGACGTAAAAGTGCATGCGACGGCTTTTCCCCGCCGCCCGGCAAGACAAAGCGTCTTCACGCAGCACCAGCATGTCGGCGAGAATAAATTTTGCACCGAGTTCGTGCTGGAAAACGCGACCTGCGGGACCCACGATTTGCGCGATCAACTCGAGCCGCGCGGCGAATCGCTGCTGGTGATCGGAGAGCCTCCGACGCTCAAAGTACACATCCATACCGATGACCCGGAAAAAGTGCAGGAAATAGCGGGCCGCCACGGCACGCTCACGCGCCAAAAAGTCGACAACATGGAGAAGCAACACAACGTGCTGGTAGTCGAGAAGCCCGACGTGGCTCGCTCGATTGTCGCGGTCGTTCCCGGACCTGGTTTCGAACGTATCGTGCGCGAGCTCGGCGCCGAAGTTACGCTCGGCGGGGACAAGAATCCAAGCGTCCGGGACTTGCTGCTCGCCGTGAACAAAACGCTAGGGCGCGACGTGTATATCTTCGTCAACGACAAGAACGTGGCGCTTGCGGCGCGCGAAGTGGCCGGCCTCACCGGGCGAGACGTGCGCGTCGTTCCGACCCTCGACATCGTGGGTGGAATAGCCGGCCTTTTCGCGTTTGCAGCCGCGGGCAGCGGTGAGGCCCCGAGCGTTGACGATATTATGGCGGCTGCCGGTCGCGTTCGCAGCGCGCAAGTTTTTTTTTCCGGAAAAGATGCCACGCTCGGCGGCGTGAGCGTAGCGCGCGGCCGGCCGGCGGCGAGCTACGCGGGGAAACTCTACTCCGGCGATTCGCTCCCGAGCGCGATGCGCGAAGCCCTCGATGCGATGGGGGCGCAGCGCGGAGGCCTGCTAACGCTCTACTATGGCGGGATGCAAAAGGAAAAGGATGCGCAACGGTTGAGCGAAGAGTTAGCCGAGCATTACGTTCGTACCGACGTCGAATATTATTACGGCGGCATGAAGAACGCGGAGTATTGGATTTCGCTCGATGAGTAAGCCACGGATCGCGATCGACGCAATGGGCGGCGATCATGCACCGCACGAGGTCGTTGCCGGTGCGCTGCTCGCTGCGCGCGCGTATCAGGGAGCGGTGCTGACCCTGGTCGGCGATGAAGCGGCCATCCGTCCGCTCCTCAAAGGCCCCGGGGCCGACCGGATCGGCGTCGTTCACGCTGCCGAGGCGGTTCCGATGGCCCAGCACGCATCGCAAGCGTTAAGGGCGGCAGACCGGACCTCGCTCGGTATCGCCGTCAGTCTCGTAAAGAACGGCTTAGCCGATGCCGTCGTGTCCGCCGGGAATAGCGGCGCGTTTCTCGCTATCGCTCTCATTAAGCTACGCACGATCGAAGGCATCGCCCGTCCCGCGATTGCGACGGTGTGGCCCGCTCTCAACGGCCCAACGGTTTTGCTCGATTCGGGGGCCAACGTCGACTGCCGCCCGGAATGGCTGGAACAATTCGGTATCATGGGTTCGGCGTACGCAACCGCGGTGCTCGGAATCGAATCGCCACGCGTGGCGATTCTCTCCGTCGGCGAAGAGCGTACCAAGGGCAACGCGCAAGTGTTGGAAGCAGTTGCTTTGCTCGATAAATCACCGCTCAATTTCATCGGTAACATCGAGGGCAAAGATATGTTCCACAACATCGCCGACGTCATCGTCGCCGATGGGTTTGTGGGAAACGTCGTGCTCAAAACCGGAGAGGGCATGGTTGCGGCTATGGGCAAAGTCGTGAAAGACGCGCTTCTTGGCGGAAATATCGTTACAAAGGTCGGTGCGGCGTTGCTTGCGCCGGCGCTACGGGGTCTGCGCCGCAAATTCGACTACGAAACCTATGGCGGCGCACCACTCCTGGGACTGCGCGGCAACTGCATCGTGACTCACGGCCGCGCGAGCCGCAACGCGATCAAACACGCCATCGGGGCGGCGATCGCCGAAGTTGAGCACGATGTGATCGGAAAGATTTCCGAACTCATCACGCCACATCTCGCGCGCTTGTAAAACAGAGGCGAATCGCTTGGGAATCGCAATCGTTACCGATAGCACTTCGGACATCGAACCGCTTCGCGCCGGGGAGATCGGCGTTTCGGTCGTGCCGCTGTTTGTGGTTTTCGGCGACCGCAGCTATCGCGATTGCATCGATCTCAGCCGCGCGGAATTCTTCGAAAAACTCAAAACCGAAAAAACGCTGCCGATTACGTCGCAACCGACGGCGCAGATGTTTGAAGATGCTTTTAAACCACTCGTGGAAGCGGGCGATGCCGTCTTATGCGTTACGATTTCTTCACATCTTTCGGGCACGATCAACGCGGCCCGCGCCGCAGCGCAGCGTTTTCCCTCGGCGAAGATCGAAATTTACGATTCCGAAAGCGCGGCCGGCGGCCTCGGCATGATGGTGATGCGCGCGGCGCAATTGCGGACGCAGGGCGCGAGCATGCAAGAAATACTCGCCGCAATGGATCACGAACGTTCAACGCAGCGCCTCTATGCGTGTTTTACCGACCTCTCGCATTTGCAGCGAACGGGCCGAATCGGCAAGGCAAAAGCGGCGCTCGGTACGTTGATGAAAATCGTGCCCGTATTGTGTCTCAAGGAAGGGCGCATCGAAGTGGAGGCACAGGTTCGGACCTTCGCGCGCGCACAAGAGACCATGCTGGACCTTACGCTCAAGGCCGCGACCGACGTTTCGAAAACGCGGTTTTTGGTGATGCACACGAACGCGCCGCAGTTGGCGCAAGACGCATTGCACAAACTGAAGCAACGCTTGGGCGGCGTTGCGCCGCGAATGCTCGATGTGTTGGAAGCCGGTCCCGTCATCGCAGCGCACGGCGGACCCGGAGCCGTCGGCGTTTTCGTCGCGCAAGACGAATAACGGGCCGATGAGCCTCGGGGTCTACGTCCATCTCCCGTTTTGCCCCTATATCTGTCCCTATTGCGATTTCGCAAAATGGCCGATGCGCCGCAGCGCCGCGACGCGCTATCTCCGTGCCTTGCAAGCCGAGCTGGACCGCGAACCCGCAGTAGCTGCTGCCACGATCTTCCTTGGAGGGGGCACGCCCAATGCCTACGACGCGCGCGAAATCGTTTCGCTCGTCGCACGTTTGCGCGAGCGGTTTTCCGCCGGTCAAGATATACGGGAGATCTCGATCGAGGTCAACCCGGAACTCGTGCGCGACGGAGATTTCAGCGCATACCGCGAGGCGGGAATCGATCGGATTTCGATCGGCGTCCAGTCGTTCGACCCCGCAGACATTGCCGTGCTCGGCCGGAAACACACGTTGGAGCAGGTTACGCGGGCCGTTTCACAAGCGCGCGCGGCCGGCATTGCATCGGTTTCGCTCGATCTGATGTTCGGCGTGCCCGGGCAGACACGAGAAGTCTGGGCGCGATCGGTGGCCGCAGCCGTTGCGCTCGATGTCGACCATATTTCGACGTATGGCCTCACGATTGAGGAAGGGACGCCGTACGCAGCGTGGGCGCTGCGCGAGCCGCGGGCGTTCGCCGACGAAGACCTTGAGGCGGACCTGTACGAAATCGCAATTTCGACGCTCGAAGCGGCCGGGTACCTCCACTACGAAATCAGCAATTTCGCGCGTCCCGGTCACGAAAGCAAGCACAATTGCAACTATTGGGCAAACGGTGAATATATCGGCCTCGGAGTTGGCGCGGCATCGTATCGCGAAGGCACACGGAGCGTACACACGAGAGAGCTTGGTGAGTATGTCGAAGCCGCTTCGTCCGGAAACGCGATTCCCGGTGACGCCGAGCATCTGGTGGGAATCCGCCGGGCCGGCGAAGCCGTTATGCTCGCGCTACGAACCGCGCGAGGGCTCGATCTTGCAACCTTTAAGGAACGGTACGGCATTGACGTGCTCGTACGGTACGCCCCCGTGGTAAGCATGTATGCCGAGGCGGGGCTGCTGGACGTGAACGAAAAGAGCATGCGATTGACTAAGCGAGGCCGCTTCTTAGCAAACGACGTTTGCGGAGCGTTTGTAACATTCGAGTAACAAACATTTCCGGCGCTATGTTGCGCAGCGTTTTTGCCGTCGTTTTTGCGGCTACCGGGTTTCTGCTCGGCCGCGAGGCGTATCTCAACTTGCTCTCGCCGCATTTCGCAAGCGAAAGAATGCAACTCGCGTTTCTGATTCTCTCACCGGTGGTCGGGGCCGTCGTTGGAGTGTTGCTCGCGCCGCTCGCGCAAACGTTCTTCGAAGACGAGCTCAATCAGGTTGAAAGCGCGATCGAACGTCTCGCGCCGGCGGAAATCGCCGGCGGCGCCATCGGGCTGATTGTCGGGCTTGGGATTGCGCTGTTGATAAAATCGGTGCTTTTCGAGTTCAGCTCGATAGCCGGACGCGCGGGAAGCTACGTCGCGATCGTCGTCTATCTCATCGTTGCGGCATTTTTTGCCTATCTCGGAGCGCGTGTCGGTTCTAAAACCAATATGCTTCCGCTCCTCGGCGCGAGGCCTCCGAACGGCAGCGGCGTTCAAAAGATAGTCGATACGTCCGTCATTGTCGACGGGCGCATCGTTGAAATCGTGCAGAGCGGTTTTCTGGAGGGTCCGCTCGTCGTGCCGCGATTCGTGTTGCGCGAACTTCATGCTATCGCCGACTCGGTCGATCCGCTAAAACGTACCCGCGGACGCCGAGGGCTCGATGTACTCGGTCGGTTGCAAGAGTTGAGCACGCTCGATATCACCGACCGCGATTACGACGATTTGCCGGCCGGAAGCGTCGATCAAAAACTCGTTCGCCTGGCGCAAGAACTCAAAGGGCGGCTGCTCACCAACGACTACAATCTCAACCGCGTCGCGCACGTTGAGGGCGTTGAAGTACTTAACATCAACGAACTCGCAAATGCCGTAAAGCCCGTCGTGCTCCCCGGCGAAGAGTTGCACGTGCAGGTCCTTCGCGAGGGGAAGGAACCCAACCAGGGCGTCGGCTATTTGGACGACGGCACGATGATCGTCGTCGAGCAAGGACGCCGCTTGATCGGCGAGGCAACCGATGTCATCGTAACGAGCGTCTTACAAACGGTGGCGGGCCGCTTGATTTTTGCAAGACCAAAACACGGAAGGTAAGGAAGAGTCGTGATCTGGGGTGCGCTCATTGTCGCCGCGGGACGCGGGACGCGCTTCGGCGGTCCGAAGCAATTTGTCGAGCTCATGGGGCTGCCGCTCGTCGGGTGGTCGCTGCGGACGTTCGCCGCGATGCCCGAGATCGCGCACATCGTCGTCGCTACCGAACCCGAATGGGTCGAGCCGATGCGCAGCCTGGCCGAGAAACTCGTTACGCAACAACCCGTTGTGGTCGTTGCCGGAGGCGCGACGCGTCAAGAGAGCGCGCGCAATGCTCTGTACGCGCTCGATGATGCATGTAACGCGGTCCTCGTTCACGACGGCGCGCGTCCCCTGATACATACTGCGGACGTTCGATCCGCAATGGCGCAGGTGCGGCGCGGCGTTGCGGCGGTACTCGCGACACCCGTCATCGATACGATTAAGCGCGTCGATCCGATTCGTATGATCGTGCACGAAACGCTCGATCGCGGCGAACTCTGGGCCGCGCAAACGCCGCAGTTTGCGATGCGCGAAGATTTTGTGCGAGGGCACGCTCACGCCGTACATACGAGCCATGAGGCGACGGACGACGTCGCCTTGCTCGAACACGTTGCTGTCGAAGTAGCGGTCGTGCCCGCGACGAGCGAGAACTTCAAAGTGACGAATCCCGGCGACGTTGCGCGTGCCGAAGCCGTGCTGCGCGAGCGCTTGGAGCACGCACCGCAAGAAGAGGAAGTGCTCTTAGTGGAAGTTTTTGCCGACGATGCGCTCGTGGGCGCAATCGAACGCGAACTCGAATTGCGCGGTGCGCGTATCGACGCCGTCGATCGCGACCTGCCGCAAGGTGTCGCCGTTCGCGCGTTCGTTCCGGCCGAGCGCCTACGCGGCTTTGCCCAACGGTTCGAAGCCTTTGCCGACGGCTCCGCGACGTTCACCACGCGCTTCTCTCACTACGCCGGGCGCGATGAAGGCGTGGGCGTGGGAACGTGACGCGGGCCGGGCACGGTTTTGACGCGCATCGTCTGGTCGAGGGGCGCCGCCTCATCTTGGCGGGCGTCGAGATTCCGTTCGAACGCGGGGCGCTCGGGCATTCGGATGCCGATGTCATCGCGCACGCAATCTGCGATGCGCTGCTGGGTGCTTGTGCGCTCGGCGATCTCGGCAGTCATTTCCCCGAGGCCGATCCGCAGTGGAAAGACGCCGATTCGATGCTGTTGCTTGAGAAGTGCGCGTCGATGGTTCGGACGGCAGGCTACCGTATCGTTAATATCGACGCGACGGTCGTCGTCGACCGGCCGAAATTGGCGCCGTTTATCGAGGCGATGCGCGAGAACGTTGCAAGGCACCTCGATCTTGCGCTCGAATTCGTGAGCGTGAAAGCAAAATCGAGCGAAGGGTTGGGTTATACCGGCGACGGCACCGGAATCGCTGCGCACGCCGCAGTTTCGGTCGAGCGGTAAGAAATATGGAAACGATACGCAACGCGCAACTGCTAACGGCAATGCAAAGGTGGGGGTTTCTCGACGATCCGGCCCCCGCGGCCGCGCTACGATGGATCGATACGTTTCTCGAGGCGTACGGCGATTGCACTTCTGCCGACGATGCGTTCACGCGTGTGGCCGCGTTGCGCGCGGAAGCGTGCGTCATTCCCGCGCTCGAGCTCGAACGGCTGCGCACGCGCCAAGTGCTGTTTTTCTTGGATTCGGTTGGGCAATACATCGATCATCAGCCGGAATTGCGCGGCTTACCGCTCGAGCACGACATACCGGCAATTGCCCTCGAGTTCGGAATCGATTCCGGCGATGCGCTTGCCGCGGTTCGGATGGCGCTTACGGGAAGTAAAGACGGGCCGTCGCTGGAACTGCTTTTTCCGCTGCTCGGCCACGACCGGATGCTCATTCGCATCGGCGCGGTGAATTCGCGCCTGTTGCACGGCCGTGGCCTGGAACCGATACCGTTCGGTCCCGACGGCAAACCCTTCGAACCGATCCGGGCCACGCCGAAGAAGGAAGGGAAACCGGAGAGTTGATCGGCCGGTTTCATTAGGAGAATGGCGACCCCGATTGAAACGCTCCTCGGCGATCTCCGAGCCCCTTTGGAACGCGATCCCGCGGTCCGAGGCTGGCTCGACGTCGTTTTGTCGTACCCGGGCTTCCATGCGTTAACCGCGCATCGCATCAATCACGCACTGCACCGGGCCGGCATCCCACTTCTACCGCGATGGCTTTCGCACGTTGCGCGGTTTTTCACCGGCATTGAAATTCATCCGGCAGCGAGTATCGGGCAGCGCGTTTTCATCGATCATGGCATGGGCGTCGTGATCGGTGAAACCGCGCAAGTGGGCGACGGCTGCACGCTTTACCAAGGAGTAACGCTCGGCGGCACGAGCCTGTCGCACGGGAAACGCCATCCGACTCTTGGGCAAAACGTAACCGTCGGCGGCAACGCGTCCATCTTGGGTGCGATTACACTGGGCGATAACGTCAGAGTCGGGAGCGGCTCCGTCGTCGTTCGCGACGTCCCTTCCGGAGCTACGGTCGTCGGTATCCCCGCGCATATCGTCGCTCAACACGGTAGACCCATACGGCCGGTTCCGGATCGTCCGCAAGTGGATCTGCCCGATCCCACGGATAACGCGATTCGCTTGCTGCAACAACGACTCGATCGCATGGAGCAACGGCTTGGCGATATCGAACCCGACCACAACGAAGAAGCGTGGTCGTGGGTGATTTAAAGCTCTACAATACCCGCACGCGCAGGATCGAAACGTTCGTCCCTCTGCGCGGAAACGACGTGCGAATGTACGTTTGCGGATTGACACCGTCGGCCCAAGCCCATCTCGGGCACGCCCGGTCGTTCCTGTTTTTCGATTTGCTCCGCCGATACTTGACGCATCGTGGGTATACGGTTACGTACGTTCAGAACGTTACCGATATCGACGATCGGAGCATCAATCGCGCGCGCCGGACGGGCGAAGATTGGCACGCCATCGTGATGGAATACTACACGAGTTTCAAGGCGTCGATGCGCGAGTTCGGCGTGCCGGATCCCGACTTCGAGCCGTTCGCAACGAAATATATCGCCGAAATCCAATCGATGATCGAGGATTTGCTCGCAAAAGGCTTGGCTTACCGCTCGCAAGACGGCATGTACTACCGGGTGAGCGCGTTTCCGCGCTACGGTCGATTGAGCAACCGGAACATCGAAGAGCTGGAATCGGGTGCCCGGATCGAGGTGGACGAGCATAAGGAAGATCCACTCGATTTTGCGTTGTGGAAGTTTGCGAAGCCGGGTGAACCGCATTGGCCCTTTCCGGGATATGGCGACGGTCGCCCCGGATGGCACATCGAATGCTCCGCCATGGCGCGGGCGTTGCTCGATCCCGACGGCACCGGATTCGACATTCACGGAGGCGGCGCGGACCTTATCTTTCCGCACCACGAAAACGAAATCGCTCAAAGCGAACCGTTAATGGCGCATCCCCCCATGGCGAATTTTTGGGTTCACGGCGGTCTGTTGAATTTCGATGGCCGCAAAATGTCGAAGTCGCTTGGAAATTTCGAGCCGCTTTGCGACTTGCTTGCGCGCCACGACGCGCAAGCCTTGCGCTTGACGTTTCTTTCCACGGGCTACAGCAAAGTGATGAACTTTACCGACGAATCGTTCGCCTCCGCGATGGTGACGCTGGATCGTTTGAAGAAAGCGTACCGCCGCCTCGCTCGTTTCGAGCCCGCGATCCCCGAGCGCGATTCACAAACGCTCTTGCCGAAAATAGAAGCCGCCCTCGATGAGGATATGAACACGTCGGTTGCGCTCGCGGAATTGTTGAAATGGGCGGTCGTCGAGAACGCGCAGGGCGCGGGGGAATTCAATCGTGCGCTGTGGCTGCTCGGGCTCGAACCCGGCGAGTCGTGGCTGGCCGAGCCGCAACTCGCGTTGCCGGCGGATATACTCGAGCGTCTGCAGCGCGAACTCGGCGCGGAAATCCGCATCAACGGAGCGAGTCCGGAGGAAGCCATAGCGCTCGTGCTGACCGCGCGCACCGAAGCCCGCTCCCGAAAAGACTTTGCGGCATCCGACCGGCTTCGGGACGCTTTAGCACGCAGCGGCGTGTCGATCAAGGACTCAAAGGAAGGCACGACGTGGAGCATCGCAGGGTAAGCCGTCCCAAACGGAGCGGCGGCGCACCGCGCCGGCCTAAACCGAAGCTCGACTTCGACGACGTCATCTACGGTATTCACGTTGTAGAAGAAGCCCTCAACGCGGGCGAACCGCTTCGCGCGATTCACGTCTCCGACGAGCGCAAACGCGAC
>JBDTFK010000280.1:0-4405 GCA_039937995.1 Vulcanimicrobiaceae bacterium
GACTCTGCAGCCATCTGCGCGGCGAACGGCGTCGACTTCTTGGAACCCTTGAAACCAAGGTTCCCGGCCGAGGCCCATGAGACGACGTTCCCGTGGGTATCGGCAATCGTTACGATCGTGTTGTTGAACGACGCATGCACGTGCGTAACGCCCTGCGTGACGTTCTTAATCTCACGCTTTTTACGCGTTTTCGTTTGCTTCTTGGCAGCCAACTGAAATCTCCGGTTTTCATTTATCCTAATCCCCGAACGACGGGGTGTCGTCACCTCGACCGGCGCTTTCCACGATTGCGTGGATGGGCCCGATCTTTGCTCCCGACGCCCGGTGAAGGCATCGGTCTCCGGATAGCCGTCCGGAGGGCACAAAGCCGCATGCGCTGCCCGCAAGAGAGAGAGGAGCAGCACCAAGGGAGTAGTTTACCTTAGGCGGGGGCCGGGGGTCAAGCCGATGCGTTCATAGCGACGTTTGTCGCGGCACCGGCGGCTCATTCATTCGATGACGCCGTGACTGCTCGGTTTGGCCACGATCTCGAAGCGGGCGAGTGGCCACCCTAACACCTTCGCGACCATTTCGGTACGGTTTCGCGAATTCGTCTTCTGGATGAGGCGCTTGACGTGATCCTGCACCGTCGACTCGGCCATATGCAAGCGATCGGCAATGTGAACGATCGGTTCCCCGTCCAGCAGCAGCCAAAGAACCTGCCGCTCCCGCGACGATACCCGAAACGCCGTGGCTGCATTCCTGATTGTCTTTCGCTCCAAGTACAATTCAAGCAGCACACCGATAGAAATGCCTGTCGGGCCCTGCATCGGAACCGTACGCAGAACAAAACCCGGCATCAGGTGTTTTGCGCCGGGCGAGCACGTTGCCGCAACGGCCGGATCCCACGTTGCGGTCAATCCTCTCACGGCGATTTCCAAGAATCGCGGCAATCGGCCGTTGTGCGACCTGTAGATATCCGCTAGCCCATCCAACGCAAGCTCGTTCGCCTGCCATTGAAGTTCGATCTCGAAATTCGCATTGAGAACGAACATAGCCGCTTGTAAAGTACGCCGCGGCAATGGAGGCGGGATCGCACCCATCTCGCCCGGCTCGAACGCGAGACGCTCGAGATCTTGCACGAACGGCTCGAACGCGCTTCCTTCCGTTGCACGATAGGTGTCGGTCTTCGCGAGCACAAGTGCGAGCTTCACGTTCCTCGACTCCGAGAGCCGAACCGAAGCTACGAGAATCGTGCGCTTATCCGGCGCGCACAGAAGGTGCGTCGAAATCGCGCCGTTCGAATCGCGAGGACTGCTAATCGATGACACGATATCGAGAAGCATCAGCGCATCCACGTCGCCATCCGAGATGGAGAAATGATGAAGTTGCCCGTCCTCGTATCCGCAAAGAATCCAACGCTCGGCCGGAATAGCCAGCAGAAGCCGCTTCATAAGGGCCCCCAACCGGTCGTTCCAGCTCCGCGGATTTTCAGTTACCGGCATCGGTAATAATGCAACGGGCAATTCCAAAAAGCCGGGTCGGCTTGTCAAGGCATTCGATCCTCAATAGTACAACCTCGTACGATAATTCCACGGTCAGCTGAGCGTTTGCTGTGCGCTAGGTCAAGCATTTGCGGGCGATAGTGCCGACCGCAAGGCCGTAAGCGCTCTACCGCCCTTACGAATTCCGGCCGACGCCATCATCCTATATGAGATTTCGGTCCCGCTCCAAGCGACGAATGGCCCATTGTCGTAGTGCGCATCTTCCGCTACGTTCAAGTGACGTCACATCCGCGGGGAGGAAGACGCCATGTTTTTCAAGCGCTCAATACGCCCGGTCGGCCTCCTGCTCGGCGTCGTTTTACTTTCCGCCTGTTCGGGCGGGAACGGCTCCGGAACGCTTCCTTCGAAGGCTACGACAGACGCCCCCGAGTCGGCATTCGCGCACGCGAACCGGACGACGTTACGGGAGTTTCTCTACGCGCGTTCGCGGGGAACGTCCGGCTATCACGGCAACGTGGATGGCTGGATCGATCCCGAGTCGACCGCCGCCTTCAAGCGCGGCGTCCTCTACGTCTCGGACATTCCCGATTTCTCTCAGCTGGGCGCCCCCGGAACGGTGAACATCTACGATGGGCCCTCTACCAACCTGCGCGCGAGGCTAATCGGGCAAATAACCGGGCTCGACTCGCCTACGGGACTCGTCGTAGACCGCAAGGCCAATCTCTACGTCGTTCAGACGGATTTCGGCGCGCCGGTGCTCGTGTTTGCCCCCCGCGCAAAACGGCCGTTCTTGCGGCTCGATACGCAAGGGCTCTTGCCGGGGACCGTGTGCGTTGATTCGCGCGGCAACGTCTTCGTAGGGACGACGACAACGATGTTAGTCTATCGGGAAGGTCATCCCGAACCTTTCGCACGTTTGAACGGCCACTACGGCGATGGCATAAGCGATGTCATCGCAGACCGTGAGGGAAACATCTATTTCGACGATTACTTTTTGGAAACGGGAGGCGAAATCGGAGCGTTTGAGGCGCGCACTACGATGCCGACATCGGGGCCGGTGCAAAATCTCGGCTTCCCGGTATCGCCGCTCTACCTTGCAATCGACGGCAGCGGAGATATGCTGCTCGCCATCTTTTCGAGCACGAACTTCATCGCCGTTTTCCAACAGGGGTCAACGGGCTCGCCCACGGAAATCCCGGTCGAATTTCCGACCGCTATCGGTTTCGATTCCGCCGACACGTCGTTCTTTTCTGCGGGCAACGGTTCGGTTTCGCAGTACTCCTATCCGGGCGGCGCGTTGATCAAAACGATCCGGATCGGAACGAACGATTCAAACTTCGGCATTGCGGTCGCGCCCGCGCCGCCGCTTCCTCCATCTTGGTTGCCGTAGCGCAAAACCGCCGTAGAGGGAAGCGTTAGATGCGAACGACTTCGCGCATTGGGCTGACTTGGAAAGAGTTAGCGAGCGTTTGAAGTGATTTCACGACGACGCTCCTCTTAACGTCCGGATCCAGATTCATCGCCGGGAAGAACGCCAGTTCCGGGCATTCGGCTCCGGAGAGGAAGTCGAGCGGGTGCAAGAGGATCGACGGCTCGGTTTGGGTGAGTTTGCACAGTTGAAGCGCCGAACGGAAATACGCGAGCGCAAGCGCGGGCGAGGCCGTCGCGATGTACAGCACGTAGCTCAGATGGATCGGCAGGCGCAGTCCGGGCAGCGTCGTCACCGGAATTTCGGCGATCGAGGACCCCTTGACGTGTATGCGGTTCTGACGGTTTGCCCGAAACCCGTCGCTGAAGTTCCCAAAGAGCGCCTCCCGCTCTTGCATTTCATGCTTCCCGAGTTTTGCGCTGCGCAGGTAATACGCACGTGCTAGAGGCCCGATGAACGTCGGAAGCGACGACGCGTCGTAGAGGTACTCCCGGCGCACCAGGGCGTCGAGGATCGCCTGCGACCGTGCAAAACCCGGGCCGCGAAAGCCGCGCGGCCGCGCACCGGTCGCAAGCTCGATGCATTCTTCGGCGCGCGCAAGTTCCTCGTACACGTCGCTTTCGCTGCGCTCTTGCATCCACGGTTCGTGATGGTAGGAATGATTGCCGATCTCGTGACCGCGAACGGCGATCGTGCCAAGCGTCTCTTGATTTGAGCGCCGCGCGGCGTCCGCGCCGACGATGAAGAACGTGATCCGTAACTGTAACGCCGTGAGGATGTCGAGGACTCTGGGCACGAGCGAGTCCAGGTACGACGGAAAGTCCTGCCAAGCCGCGTCGCCATGCGTTTTCATATACGACCACTTGTTATCGAGGTCGAGCGAAAGGGCAGCTTTCATACGGCCGCGGCATCCAAAGATCGCACGGCACCGCGGAGCAGCCGGGCCGACACGCTGTTTGCGAGTTTCACGGTTTCGTTCACGTTGAGGGTCCCGTTCACGATGTGCGCGCTGCTTGCCGCAAAGAGACCGGGTACGCTCGTCTGCACCGGGGGGAGACGGTCGGAGTATCCGACGGTTGGAACCGGAAACACGTACGGAACGCGCGAAACGCGGAACGCGCGTACGGATTCGCGCGAAAATTTCGGATGCATGCGTTCGAGCCCCGTGAGAAACGACCGTTCGATTTCTTCATCGGACAACGCAAAGGCCGGGTCGTCCGGCGCAACGTATTTTGGAAGATAGACGAGCGCTTTTCCACCGAACGTTGCCGGGTCGACGAGCGCGGTCATTTCGATCACGGCGGTGAAAGGGACGCCGGCGTCGGCGATATTCGTAATATAGTACGGCGTAAGCGGTGTATCGGTGAGGACTGAAGCACAAATAATGCCTTGATACTCGACTCCCGTACAGAGCGAGTACTCGCGCACGCTCAGGTCCGGGCATAACCGGGCCGCGAGCGGAGGCGCGAGCGTGACGAGCACGCGGTCGAAG
>JBDTFK010000281.1:0-4885 GCA_039937995.1 Vulcanimicrobiaceae bacterium
TACTCAGTCCTCAGTCCTCAGTCCTCAGTCCTCAGTCCTACGCCTTCGCCGCTTCCACGATTCCCAGGAAACTCTCGGCCTTGAGCGCTGCGCCGCCGATCAAACCGCCGTCGACGTCGGGCTGGCCGAGAAGGCCCCGAGCGTTTTCCGGTTTCATGCTTCCGCCGTATAATATCGGGACGTTCCGCAAACCCTCAACGCACGCGCGCATGTTCCCCATGACGCGGTCGGCTTCCAGCGGGTCGCAATTCTGGCCGGTTCCGATCGCCCAAACGGGTTCGTACGCAAGCACGATACGCGCAACGTCCGCTTCGGAGAGGCCCTTTAACCCGGAGTGCATTTGCGAAGCGATCCGCGCGTCGGTCGACCCCGTGTTGCGTTCCTCGAACGTTTCGCCGACGGCAAGAATCGGCGTGAAGCCGTGCGCGAGCAGTGTTTTCACTTTGAGGTTGCAGGTAAGATCGACTTCATTGCACTGTGCGCGTCGTTCGGAGTGTCCGACGATAACGTAGGTTACGCCGTGCTCCGCGAGCATCGGTGCGCTGATTTCTCCGGTATATGCGCCCTGCAATTCCCAGTGGACGTTTTGCGCGCCCAGGCCGACGCGATTGTGCCCGCGCAGACGTTCGGCCGCGGCGCCGAGGGCCGTAAACGGCGGCGCGATCGCCACGTCGACGTCTGCGGGGAACGACGCCGAAAGCGGCAGGAAGACATCGAGAAACGCCGCGGTTTCGGCACCGGTCTTGTGCATTTTCCAATTACCGGCGATGAGCGTTCTAGGCATGCGTGCCCACTTCGAGCGCGGCGATGCCGGGCAGGGTCGCGCCCTCCAGAAATTCGAGCGTGGCACCGCCTCCGGTCGAAACGTGCGTCATGCTGCGCGCGAAGCCGAGCAGGTGCGCCGCCGCGGCGGCGTCTCCCCCTCCCACGACCGACATGGCTCCGGATGCGGTCGCGCGCGCGATCGCGTCGCCGACGACTTTCGTGCCCGCTCGATATGCGGGCTTTTCGTAAACACCCATCGGGCCGTTGAATACGATCGTCTTTGCACGCTCGAGTACTTGCGCGTATGCCGCAGCGGTGCGCGGTCCGATATCGAGGATCATCGTATCGCCGACGTCTTCGATGTCGACGACGTGCGCGTCGGCGTCCGCATCGAACGCGCTGGAAACGACCGCGTCGATCGGAAGATGAAGGGTTACGCTGCTCGTCGCGGCGAGTGCGAGAATGGATGTTGCAGGGGTCAAATCGTCGTCGCGCAGCGAACGGCCGACGTTGGTCCCGCGAGCTTGGAGAAACGTGTTGGCCATGCCGCCGCCGATGCAAAACGCATCGACGCGCTCCATCAGTTGCGTGAACACGCCGACTTTATCTTTGACTTTGGCACCGCCGATGACGCATACGTACGGTTTGCGGGGATCGTTCACGAGCGCACCAAGCGCCGAGAGCTCCGCTTCCATCAGTAATCCCGCTGCGCTCGGCAGAAGATGCGCGACGCCTTCGGTCGAGGCGTGAGCTCGGTGTGCGGTTCCGAACGCATCGTTTACGTAGATGTCTCCGAGCGACGCGAGTTGCCGTGCAAAAGCGCGATCGTTCGTTTCTTCGCCCGCGTGAAACCGAACGTTTTCCAGTAGGGCGACGTCACCGTCGTGGAGCGCATCGACGGCATTGCGAGCGTCGTCGCCTATGCAATCGGGCGCAAAAGCAACGGGGCGGCCCAACCGCTCGGCAAGCGCCGGAGCGATGGGACGTAGCGAGTATTTTTCGTTCGGCACCCCATCGGGGCGCCCAAGATGCGACAGAACGACCACGCGCGCTCCTTGCGCCGATAGTCTGCGCAGCGTCGGAATGGCGGCGTCGATGCGTGTGTAGTCCGCAATGTGGTTGCCGTTCATCGGAACGTTCAAATCTTCGCGTACGAGCACGCGTTTTCCGCGAACGTCGAGATCGCGCAACGTGGAGAAGTTCACTCTTGATGCATCCTAACTGGAACGGAGCGCTAGGCGTTGGCCGGAATTTTCTCCAGGATCATCGCGGTCAGATCGCCGAGCCGGCACGAGTAGCCCCATTCGTTGTCGTACCACGCGCAGATTTGCACCAGGTCGCCGTTAGCCTGGGTTAACTTTCCGTCGATGATCGAGCTATAGCTCGAGTGTTTGAAGTCGCTTGAGACAAGCTCTTCTTCCGTGTACTGCACGTACTCTTTGAGCGCGCCTTCCGCCGCGCCGCGCAAAATGGCATTGACTTCGGCGCGCGTCGCTTCTTTCTTGAGTTGTGCGACCAGGTACACCATTGAGACCGTCGGCGTGGGGACGCGTAACGCGAATCCGTCGAACGTGCCTTCGACTTCCGGAATCGTGAGGAAGAGCGCTTTTGCCGCTCCCGACGACGTCGGAATAATGTTTGTCGCCGCGTTACGCGCGCGCCGAAGATCCTTGTGCGGCGCGTCGAGAATGTTTTGATCGTTCGTGTAGGAGTGAATGGTCGTCATAAAACCCTTCACCCATCCAAGGTGATCGACCAGCGGCTTCACTGCCGTTGCGAGGCAATTCGTGGTACACGAGGCGTTGGAAATAATGTGGTGCTTTTCCGGGTCGTACGCGTTGTCGTTGACGCCGAGCACCAGCGTGACGTCTTCGCCTTTGGCGGGTGCCGAGATGATGACTTTTTTCGCGCCGCCGCCGTCGATATGCGCTCGTGCCTTAGCCGCATCGGTAAAGAGCCCCGTCGATTCGATGACGACGTCGACGCCGAGCTCTTTCCACGGGAGCTTTGCGGGATCGCGCTCGGCGATCACCTTTATGCGTTGTTTGCCGATCGAAATCGTGTCGCCGTCGGCGCTCACAGCGCCGTCGAACGTGCCGTAATTGGAATCGTACTTGAAGAGATGCGCACATTCCGCAGCGCTCGTAAGGTCGTTCACTGCGACGATCTGGATGCCCGGATGGCGCTCCATAAGTGCCTTGGCAAAATTTCTTCCGATACGGCCGAAGCCGTTGATCCCAATGCGCATGCAAAGCTCCGTAGAGTAGGTAGGTGGACTCACCGTTTACCGGGCTTGCTCCCTCCGCCCCTTCCCGACCGTAGTCGTGCCGCGAGGCGCGAAAGCCCGGAGAGGCGGCTGCCCACCGTCGGCTTGGAAATAGCGGGGTTGCAGCGCGCGCCCAGCTCGGCCAGGGATTCGTCGGGGTGCCTGAGGCGCAGTTCGGCAATTTCGCGAAGAGGCGGCGAGAGCTGTGCAAGGCCGTAAGCGCTCGCGAGGTAGTCGATCGTCCGTCGCTGCACGGCCGCCGCCGCCGCGACCCGCTCGAGGTTGGCGGCTTCCGTGTTCACGAGGCGATGAATGCGGTTTTTTGTCTCGCGTAAGGCACGGATGTCCTCGAGTTGAAGAACCGCGGCAAACGCGCCCACGAGGGTGAGGACGTCGACGATCGCCTCGAAATCTTTAAAGTAGAGCACCTGGCGGCGCTTGCGCACCGTGCGTTTGGGGGCACGCCCGGTGCTCCGGAGCATCCAGACCAACCGCTCGGCCGGCACCGGGTCGCGCAGGACGAATTCCAGATGATACCCGTGTGCGCCGGCGGCGAGTGACCCGCACGCCAGGAACGCCGCGCGGATTTCCATCAAGCGGTCGCACTTGTGAGCCGGTTTGGGGGAAACGTCCCGGAGCCGCTCGGGGAGCGAAATGGCAAACGTGGGCAGGCGCGCGAGACGCGTCGGCGCTCGCGTCTCGATCGGGTGGCCCTTGCGGTTATCGAGGAGCGACCAGAACAACCGCGCGATCGTGTTCCGATGCGTGATGAAGTGCGACGCGTTTGCGTCGCGCCCGTAGAGCGCGAGGCCGCTACCGAGCGCCGCGCGGCAATGTGGCGACTCCGGCAGGGCGCGAGCTAGGGCGTCCTTTGTATCTGCCGAGATGGACGACGGGCTCAACGTGCGATCCTCAAATCCATTCCGATGGATCGTCTTTGCGCGTCTCGAGGATTTCGTAGAGATCGGCGGCCTTCACACCCGGCGTCATTCGCAGCGGTACTTCCCGCACGCGTACGGTGACGAAGCGCGTGGAGTAATGGATCTCGAGCACGTCGCCTTGCTTCACGGCGTACGCGGGCTTGAGCGGCTTACCGTCTTTCGTAATACGTCCGTGTTCCAGTGCCTCGTGCGCCTCCGTTCGCCGTTTGGAAAGGCGCGCGACTTTCATGAACTTATCGAGTCGCATTGAGCTTCCTAGCATATCAAAACCGACGACGCATCGCGAGAAGGAAAAAGGCCCATTGCAATGACGCGGCGCAGACCACGCCGGTGAATATTGTCGAATCGCAGCGGCCGATGTGGCGGATCTTTCTAGTCTTTCTGATTCCACTCATGCTCAGCAACATTCTGCAATCCGCCTCACAAACGTTTAGCGCCGTCTACGTGGGGCGTTTGATCGGGACCGACGCGCTTGCCGCCACATCCGCCGTTTTCCCGGTGGTCTTTTTGCTCGTTTCGTTTCTCATCGGCATCGCAAGCGGAAGTACGGTCCTCATCGGGCAAGCTTTCGGCGCAAAGGACGAGCATCGCGTGAAAAAAATTGCGGGCACCGTGCTCGGCGCGACGCTCTTGATGGGCATCATTGTGGCGATCGTGGGGTTCTACGCCTCGCCGTACATGTTGCAGGCGCTCGGGACACCCTCAAACATTTTGCTCGATTCCGACCGCTACGCACGCGTCACCTTTCTGACGATGCCGGTTATCTTTCCGTATCTGGTGTACACGACGTGTTTGCGTGGAACCGGCGACTCCACGACGCCCTTTTACTTCCTGATCGTAAGCACGGCACTCTCGCTTGTGATTACTCCGGCGTTCATCGAGGGCTGGCTCGGCCTGCCGAGGCTTGGTGTCG
>JBDTFK010000282.1:0-3916 GCA_039937995.1 Vulcanimicrobiaceae bacterium
CCGGGGACCAGGCTCGTCTACGGCAATTGCACGATTTTGGTATCCGGCGGCGAAGCCTACGTCACGCGTGGGCCCGACCGTTTGCGCATTCCGCCGCGCGTGCAATTCTATCGTGCGCCCGGCACGCTTGCGCTCTTGCGGTCGAGCAACTCGGGTTTCGAGTTGCGCATCTACGACGCAGTGCGTTAGGACATGAGCATTTCCGACGAAGTAAACAAACGGCGAACGTTCGCGATTATCTCTCACCCCGATGCCGGAAAAACGACGCTTACCGAAAAGTTGTTGCTCTACGGCGGCGCCATTCATATCGCGGGACAGGTCTCCGCGCGTAGGCGTCAGCGCGCCGTGACGAGCGACTGGATGGAGCTCGAGCGCGAACGCGGCATTTCGATTACATCAACCGTATTGCAGTTTCCGTATGACGGTTTCACCATCAATTTGCTCGACACACCGGGTCACCAAGACTTCGGCGAAGACACGTATCGCACGTTGCTCGCTGCGGACGCGGCGGTGATGCTCATCGATGCCGCAAAAGGCGTGGAACCGCAAACGAAAAAACTCTTTGCGATTTGTCGCGAGCGTAAGATACCGCTATTCACGTTCATGAACAAGATGGATCGCCCCAGCCGCGATCCGCTGGAACTGCTCGACGAATTGGAGAGTATTCTCGGCATCGGAGCCTATCCGATGAATTGGCCGCTCGGTAGCGGTGATACGTTCAGGGGCGTCTACGACCGGCAGACGCGCGAACTGCACGTATTCGAACGCAGCGCTCACGGCGCCACGAAAGCCGCAGTGCAAACCCGCGACGCGCGCGACCCTGCCTTGCGCGAACTCGTGGACGACCAAACGTACGCGCAATTCATCGACGGGCTCGAGTTGCTCGAGGGTGCGGGCGCCGCATTTGAACGAGACGCAATGCTGCGCGGCGAGGTGACGCCGGTTTTTTTCGGCTCCGCGGTAACGAACTTCGGCGTCCAGTTGTTTCTGGACAGTTTCATTCGCATGAGCCCCCGGCCCAAGGGTCGCGGCACGATTTCGCCCGACGAGGATCGGTTCACCGGCTTCGTGTTCAAAATACAGGCGAATATGGATCCACGCCACCGCGACCGCATCGCCTTCATTCGCGTGTGCTCCGGAAAATTCGAGCGCGACATGGTCGTGCGCAACGAACGCACCGGGAAAGACGTGCGGTTGTCGCGAGCGATGAAGCTCTTCGCCGACGAACGCGAAGCGCTCGACGACGCGTACGCAGGCGACGTGCTCGGTCTTGCCAATCCCGGAGCGTTCGCGATCGGCGATACACTCTATCAGGGCGCGCCGGTCGTCTTCGACGCGATCCCCTCATTTGCACCGGAACATTTCTCGTCCATCCGGAGTATCGATACTTCGAGCTACAAATCGTTCGGAAAAGGCATCGCCCAGTTGCGCGAAGAGGGGGCCGTCCAAGTGTTCTATCCCTGGGGTTCCACGCGGACCGAGCCGATTCTCGCCGTCGTCGGCGAGTTGCAATTCGAAGTTGCCAAGTACCGGCTGGAGTCCGAATACGGCGTCAAAACGATTTTTTCGGGATTGCCGTACTCGCTCGCTCGCCGGATCGAAGGTGAACCGGAACGCGCCGCGCGCGCGCAAATGCCGTCGAACGCACGGCTTGTTGAGGACTGGGAAGGCCGCCCGGTCGCTCTCTTCGAGAGCGAGTGGAGCGTCCGGCTCGCACAGGAATGGAATCCCGGGTTAGTTTTCGCTCCGTTTAGTGCAGATACATCGAAGGAGATCGTTCCATCGTGAAGTCGCAAACATTCATCGCTCGCGCGTCCCGGGTCACCGCGATAGCGCTTCTCGCGGCCACCGTCTCGGCATGCGCGTTCCAGAACAAGTACGAGAAGGAAGCCGACAAGATCACTCACGCCGTTATGAACAACGACCTTGCGCCCATAAAAAACGACCTGGCCCCGGGTTTGAACATCACCCGCGTACAGATTGCTGCGGCGTCGGACGAATTGAGCGCGCAAGGAAAGCTCATCTCGGTTAAGGAGCATCAACCGTGCGACGCGGGTCCGGGATGGCACTGTTTCGACGTGAAGTTTGAAAAGCACAACTACACCGAGCGGCTCTCGATGGACGACCAAGGCAAAGTGACGCACTGGAACTTCCACATGGCGAACTAGGAGTTTGTCGGACATACCCGTTTCGCACGGCGACGTGGTTGCCGCCGCCCACCGGCTCGCGGGTGTAGCGCACCGGACGCCCATCGTTACGTCGCGAACGCTCGATAGGCGTGTCGGTGCAACGTGTTTCGTTAAATGCGAGAACTTGCAG
The DNA here is from genome assembly GCA_039937995.1 of Vulcanimicrobiaceae bacterium. Taxonomy (GTDB): domain Bacteria; phylum Vulcanimicrobiota; class Vulcanimicrobiia; order Vulcanimicrobiales; family Vulcanimicrobiaceae; genus JALYTY01. The sequence goes on from JBDTFK010000282.1 coordinate 2,320, forward strand.
CGCATGGGTGCGTTTAAGTTCCGCGGAGCGTACAACCGCCTCGTACAAATGAACGAGCGCGAACGAGCATGCGGTGTAGTGGCCTTTTCCAGCGGAAATCACGCGCAAGGCGTGGCGCTCGCGGCGCAGCTTCTCGGGATGCCGGCGACGATCGTGATGCCCTCCGATGCCCCCGAATCCAAACTCGCAGCCACACGCGGATACGGAGCGGAAGTCGTCCTCTACGATCGCTTGCGCGAAAATCGAACCGCGATTGCGCAAGAAATTGCTAAGGAACGCGGGGCCGCGCTCGTTCCGCCATTCGATGACGAACGCATCGTCGCCGGCGCAGGCACGGCGGCGCTCGAACTTCTCGAGGATGCCGGACCGCTGGACGTTCTCGTCGTCCCCGTCGGCGGGGGCGGCCTTTTTTCCGGCAGTTGCCTTGCCGCGCATGGTCTCGACCCCGCGATCGAGTGTTGGGGCGTCGAACCTGAGAGCGGCGACGACGTAAAGCAATCGCTGGAGAGCGGAACGCGAGTGACAATCGAGATTCCGCAAACGAGCGCGGATGGGCTAATGACGCAATCGCCCGGCGAAATCACGTTTGCAATTTTGGCGGACCACGCCGCCGGCGTCGTGACCGTGAGCGAGGCCGAACTCCTCGACACGATGCGCTTTGCCTTCGAACGGATGAAACTCGTCGTCGAACCAAGCGGCGCCGCCGCACTTGCGGCCGTCTTGCATCGAAAAATTCCCGCCGAAGGTCGTCGCGTCGGAGCGATCATCAGCGGAGGTAACGTCGACGCGAAGCGCTTCGCAACGCTACTGCAATCGTAACCTTTGCCGGGCCGCAATTGCAGAACTCCCAGCTTGCAACACTAGCGGCCCATCGAATAGAACTCCGCGTTTGGGCGCATATCCATGAGACCGGCCATTCGGTTGGAGAAGCCGAAAAATCCGGCGATTGCGGCGGTGTCCCAGATGTCGTTATCCGAAAGACCCGCTTCGCGCAACTCTTCGATGTCTTCGTCGGTCGCAGCGAAGCCGGGCTCGTTCACATAGGACGCAAATTGAAGAATGGCGCGCAATCGCGGCGGGAGCTTCGCGGTTTCCCAATTGTTTGCAATCTGCTCGGCTAGCTCGACGTCTTTGCCGAGAATGCGAAGCGCGGCTCCGTGTGCGGTCAGGCAGTATTGGCACCGGTTCTCCGACGAAACCGCGACGACGATCGCCTCGCGTTCCGCTCGCGAAAGCCCGCCCTCGCTCTTCATCAGCACGTCGTGGTACTGCATGAACGCGCGAAAGTGCTCCGGCCGCAGTGCGTATGCGCGGAAGACGTTCGGGACGAATCCGATTTTCTGCCGGTTCTTTTCGTAGATGTCCGCAATATCGGCCGGCAGCGCGGCCTCGTCCGGCTCGCCAAAACGGGAGACCGACGACATCAGCGATGATTCGGTGAAAGGTGCGAGGCTACGTCGCGATAGACATCGCGCATTGCTTCGACCATCAGCGTGCCTACCCGGAAAAGCGCATCTCCGGACAGCGTGACGCCCGACCACGGAGTCCCCGCGTGACGCTGGACCAACATGTAGGTGTCCTCACCGACCGCGTAGAT
>JBDTFK010000283.1:0-2607 GCA_039937995.1 Vulcanimicrobiaceae bacterium
GACGGCATCGCGCATGCGTCGTTTGCGGGAATTGTGATCGCGTATCTTCGCGGCATCGACTATTACGTCGGAGCGGCGGTCGTGGCGGTCATAACCGCGCTCGGCATCGGATTCGTCCACCGCCGGGGACGCATTTCGCTCGACTCGACGATCGGCGTACTCTTCACCGGGGCATTTGCCTTGGGTGTATTCCTTATGAGTCAACAAAAGAACTACGCCGTCGATTTGCAGAGCTTCCTATTCGGTGACATTCTCTCGGTGGGCGTCGGCGATCTTTGGTTGATCCTCGCGCTCGGTATTGCGGTCGCTATTGCGATAGTCGTCCTTTTCCGCGCGCTGCTTTATACGTCGTTCGATCCGGTCGTTGCCGAAGCGAGCGGCATGCGGGCCGGCGTCGTTGAGTACGTGTTGCTGGTTGCGATCGCGCTCACGATCGTCGTATCGCTTCAATCGGTCGGCATCGTGCTGGTTGCCGCGCTCCTCGTAACGCCCGCAGCGGCGGCCTATCAGTTGACGGCGCGCTTCGCGCCGATGATGGGGCTCTCGGCGTTTTTAGGCGCGATCAGCACCGTGGGGGGACTGTATTTGTCGTACTACCTGCGCAGTTCGAGCGGAGCCACGATCGTGTTGCTGGCGACCGTGCTGTTCTTTATCGCGCTCGGCGTGAAATCGTTGCGAACTAGCGCGCGACAATCGTAAACGGCGCGGCGTAGAGCGTCGTCCCACCCCGAAACTGAAGCCACAACTTGTACGTTCCCACGGGCAATCCGGCAACGTGCATCGTCATTTCGGGCCCCGCTGCCGGCGTGCCGTGCATGTCGCCCATCGCCATATGCATTTCCGGCCGGCCCTTGAGTTCCGGGTGGACGTGCACGTATGCAAGGGTCGCGGTATCGATGAATACGGCATGCGCAGCCGCCCCAAGATACGGGCGGAGGTCGTTTGCAAGGCGTCCGCCCTTCTCTATCGTTACCGGAATCATCAGCATGGTGTTTGCGTGCAGCTCCGTCGCACCGAGTTTTATCGCATACGGGCCGGCATGCGCAAGAACCGGTGAAGGCGTCATTGCGGGCGAAGGATTGCCGCTTTGCGGCGCGTTCGTTCCCGGTTCGATCGCAAAGCGAAAGACCTGCTGCGCAATTCCGGTAGGTTTCGTATCGGCATATGCGTAGTAGGCCCGCGATTGCGCGAGCGGAACCGCGATTGTGAAATGCCCCGTTTTCGCGTTGAAGGCTGGATGCACGTGCAGGAATTGCGTGAAATCGTCGCTGACGATGACGAGATGCATGGTCTGCGTCATATCGACGTCGTAGGCGAGAATGGGCTTGCGGGAGTCGCGTTTGGTTTGGGCGATATCGAGGAACGTTTCTGAGCCCGAGCGCGCTACGATCATCTGCGCGGTGATATTCTGAGCGCCACCGAGTAGCGCAAACGTCCCGGAAAGCGGTGCGCTCAGAGCCACTGCAGCAACGAGCGCGGCTATTCCGGTGCGCGCAAAACTTTCCACGTTTCGTCTCCCACGGGTTCAAGATACCCGGCGTCAGCTAGTGCCTGCAACACTTCGTGCATTGCGGCGCGTTCGTTTTTATTGGGCATCCCTGCCCAGCGCATTGCTGCATCGTGCAGCGCCACGGTCGATCCCTCCTGCAGTAAGTCGCGTACGAAGGCCGCGCTCAACTTCACGCGCTCCATGCGTCGTGCTACCGGCTCAAGCGCCGCTTCGAACGGCGAGCGCGCGAGATCGAGGGCGGCGTGGGTGGTGTCAGGCTTTGTCGTCGCAGGGGCATTCTCGAGAACGGGAGAGCCGTTCACGACGTAATCCATCGCCGCGTCGGCGACCCAGGGGAACCACTCTCCGACGATCGTCGCCGCAGTCTGCCACGGAATCGCGTTTACGCGCGACGCGCGATGCTCGATGCCGTCGAGGATACGGCCCGCGACGGCATCCGGTGTACCGTGCCACACTGCCGGTTTGGACACGAGTCCCGCGGTTTGCGAAAAATTGGTATCGACTACGCCCGGGTCGACGTAGGTGACGAAGACGCCGTCGCGGCGAAGTTCGCGGCGGAGTTGTGTCGCCGTCGCGCGCGCGGCCGCTTTAGCCGCGCAATACGCGCCGTAGAACGGCACGGGCACACGCGCTACGCCCGAACCGAGAAATACCAGGCCGCCTTTCGTCGCCCGAACGTGCGGCAACGCCGCTCGGGCGATCCGGAGCGGACCGGCAACATGCAATTGCCACTGGCCCTCGATCAGCGCATCGCTTTGCTCGAGCATCGCGCCGATAGTCACAAAGCCGGCGTTGTTCACGACGACGTCGATTCGTCCGAATGCGTGGAGCGCCGTCTCGACGATTCGCACGGGTGCGTCCTTGGCGGTAACGTCGCAGGCAAGCGCCGCGGCGTTGCCGCCGCTCGAACGAATGCCTGCCGCAAGCGATTCAACACGGTCCGCTCGTCGCGCGACCAGCACGACGCTCCACCGCCGCGCCGCGGCGTAGGCAGCGAGCGCCGCCCCGATGCCGGAACTCGCTCCCGTAACGATCAGTACTCTAGAGTTCCCGGACGTAGCGGCGGTAGAGGTCATGAAGTCCCTTCGGAAGTGACG
>JBDTFK010000284.1:0-7897 GCA_039937995.1 Vulcanimicrobiaceae bacterium
CGGCGCGCTCGACAACATCATCCGCGCTGGGAGTTTCAGCAAAATCCACGTTTTCATCGCGTAGCAACTCGCGCAACGCCGGTGCGGATTCGCGGCCGCGACGTGACTCCTCGTTGAGAACGAGATGCGCAAGCATCTACGGGGAAAGTCGCGACGTAGAGAGTACGTCCGGCGGCCGCGGCGGAAAAGCGGCGTTGCTACAGACGACAATCGTGCCCAAATGGTGCGCCGAAGTTCCAATCACGATACGAGTCTTCACAGGGTGTCTAACGCTCACGTCGTCAGGTACGGCGAACCGCGAAAACATTCCTTACGCGTGATCCCCAAAACACGCGAAGGCTTCGGGCGGCAAGCCGAATACGCGGTCGACGACGTCTTTGCCGAGTTCGGCCGGCGCGGGCTGGTCGCGAACGACGACCCCGCCGATCCGCTCGTAAAACGCGCACGCGGGGTTTTCTTTTAGCGTCAGCCACCACATCGATTCGCAGCCGTACGCCCGGAGATCTTTGATCGCCGCATGCAACAAGGCGCGTGCGATTCCGCGCTGCTGCGCCGTCTGCAAAACGTAAAGGGTGTTGAGATACGCATCGTACCCCGCTTCCGCGCTATCGGGAAACGCACAGGCGAACCCAACTACCGCGCGATCGATTTCCGCCACATGGGTGAACCAATTCTCGCGAACAACCCACTCCGACCAATTTGCACGCCGGCTTTCGAGCGTGTGTTGGTCGATCGCCCGGTCGGGAACCATTCCGCGAAACGACTCGTGCCAAACCTGCACGTGAACGCGTGCGATTGCTTGTGCATCGCCCCGGTCGGCGCGGCGGATCGAGCTACCCGTATGCATCCTTCCCCCTTTCAGAATTCTTTCACGTTTGAATTCTATTGTGACGAGCGAGGAGAGGTATATACAACATGAATCATCGACTTGGAATTTGTCTGTTCGTCTTAGCCGTTGCGGTGACCGCGTGCGGCGGTGGCGGCAGCGGCAGTGGCGGCTATACGACCCCGCCGGTGCCGCAACCAAGCAGCACCGTGCCTGCGGGCACCGGAAACCTGCCGCTCTCGCAAACCGTGGCCGGAGCCCCGGCGTGGGTAGATCCGACCAGCAGTAAAACACTCTACTACCTTGACGTCGACACCGCGGCGGGCGGAACGTGCACGGGCGGTTGTCTTGCCGTCTGGCCAACCTTTACACCCAGCAGCGGGGCGCAATCTACGGGTAACGTAACGATCGTTACGCGCTCCGATGGTACCGGGATGCAGTGGGCGTACGTGGGGCACCCGCTCTACACGTTCACCGGAGATTCCGGTGCCGATCAAGCCAACGGCGACAACTTCCCCGACTTCGGCGGCCACTGGCACGTCGCGCGCCCATCTCTAACGACCCCGACACCCGGCGGAACGCCGCCACCCAAGTGCACGGGCGGCTACTGCTAACCCACCACGCACCGTATGCGAAATCGCGGGCCTGCATTGCTGCAGAGCCCGCGATTTTTTATTTGGTTTACGGCACCCTGCCCGCGCGCATAAGTTCGTTCGCTTCGGTATACGAGAGCGCGTCGTCGGCAAAACGGAACGTTCCGTGTTCCCGAATCTCTCGTGCGGCTCGCATAAACGCACCGAGCGCGGCGCGGCTCATGGCGGATCCAAGACTAATTCGCCGGACTCCCAGCGCCGCGAGTTCTGCAACGGAGAGCGTTGCGCCTCGCTGACCCACAACCATGTTGACCGGCTTTTTTACCGACGAACAAATTGTGCGAATGTCTTCTGTCTTCGTGACGCCCGGTGCAAATAGCACGTGCGCTCCGGCAGCGTCGAAAGCTTGCAGACGGCGAATCGTATCGTCCAAATCCGGCCTGCCGTGCAAGAAATTTTCCGCGCGCCCGACGAGCACAAACGGAAAAGGAAGGGCGCGAGCGGCCTCCGCTGCCGCAGCGACACGTTCCACGGCGTGTTGAAAATCATAGATGGGGTGCGCAGCGTCTCCGCTTGCGTCTTCGATCGAGCCGCCGACCATGCCGGCCGTCTCGCCCGCGAGTCGAATCGTCACTGCAGCCGCTTCCGGCGAATCCCCGAAACCGTTTTCGAGGTCGGCCGCCACCGGAAGGTCGGTAGCGTCGCCAATTGCTTTTGCGTTTGCAAGCGTTTCATCGCGACGTATTTCGCCGGCACCATCGCGACGTCCGAGCGCAAACGCCAAACCGGCGCTCGTTGTCGTTAACGCCTCGAAACCGAGCGCCGTCAAAATGCGAGCCGTACCCGCGTCCCAAGGATTCGGAACGACGAACGCTCCTTCGCGAGCGTGTAAGGCCGCAAATCGTTCGGCTTTTTCCGCCTGACCGACGCGCATGATCGTCTCCAAGAATTTTACAATGAGGAGTACAGTATTCCGGACAACGCGTTTCGGAACATCTTCGGCGTCGTCATGCGAAAGGCGGAATCGCGAGCGGCACAAAAGGACGGGTGCGATTGTAACCTCTGCCGTGCGCTCTCATCACGCGAAAATGAAGCGCGGCTGCCGGGACTTTAGAACCAGGCCCGCTTGCTGCCCCATCCAGGGTTGGTGCGAATAAGCTCCCCGCTTAAAAGTCCTACTCCCTCAGGCTTTCTGCCCTATACGAGCCCGGGCTGCCGCGAAACAATTAGTGTAGCTTAGGTGCGGGGGTTCGGCATGTCACGACTACTTTCAATGATGTTCGCTTGCAGCATCGCGTTCTTCATTACATCGTGCGCGGGCGGCGGTAGCAGCAGCGCGGGTTCGACAATTCCAACTGTTGCTCAGAACGTCGCTGGGTCCCATGCGTGGACTGCCGCGCTGCTTACCGCTCCGAACGGGCCGCGCTATGTAGCGGTGAAACTTCCCGCGAATTTTGTGCCGACGGCAATAATGCGAGATGGACACATTCCGGGTTCCGTGGGCAAGGACGCCGCGATCTACTTCCGGCACCAAGTCACTATTCTCGGTTCCTTCCGTAACGAGTATGCCGTTGCGACGAGCGTGAATTCGCATGGGGACGCGGTTGGCTTCTCGACAGCCGGAACGCTTCAGACACTGGACGTTCCTGGGCGCGCGCTGCTCTTTTCCGGCGGTACGATTCGCGAGCTTCCCGGCCTCGCAGGAACCGATTTCAGCGATGCTCGCGCAATCGACGATCGGGGCGACATCTACGGTGGATCCGGCTCGAAGTCCAACGACTCCGGCCCACGCAGCCTTACGCTCGTGCGATTCTCGCGCACCGGCGGCGCTACCGCCATCACCCGTCCCACCGTTTTCAACGACGAAAGCGACGAGAGCTATATCGGGATCAATCGATCCGGAAACTTCACGGTAACACGGGCCGGCGACGGATTCCACCCGGATCGCGGCTTCGTCGGCCACGGCCTCACGGTGGTACCCGTTATCGAAAGCAGCAATTCGACGGCCGCAGCGTTGAACGATGACGGCGAAGTGACGGGTGGCATCGCCCTGGCGCATCAGCCGCCGCATCAGGAGCCACGAGAGACGGCGTACATTCACGACGAGGACGGAACCCGATACCTGCCCTTCTTGCCGAGCGCCGTCCGCGCGTTCCCCTCGGGTATCAATAATCGCGGCGACGTCGTAGGCAGCAGTTCAAACGACACAGCGGGTACGATCTTCGTGTACACGCATCACACGATCTATGACATCAACGCGCTCCTGCCGTCGCCGCTAGCGTTCGGTTTCGTGCTGGGAGGTCTCTCGGATAAGGGCGCATTCGTTGCCGGAACTAGGACCGCGAACTACATCGTCAAGCCCGTCAACTGAGACGACTAGCGGCAAACAACGACTCGGGCAACCGTCAATATCGAACTGTAAACGGCGCGCACGAATACAAAAACTTCGAGTTTTTGAAAGTCAACAGTCGAAAAATGCCCAGGAAGGGACTCGAACCCCCACGATGTTGCCACCACTGATACCTGAAACCAGCGCGTCTACCAATTCCGCCACCTGGGCACGGCCGGACGGGTTTCTTCGCAACCGCCTCTAGGCCTCCCCGGGTTTGCAGGGGGACTATGTCCGCTTCCTTGACACGTATCGCGCAGTTCGACGACGTTGCGCTCGACCCGTATTCGCAGGCCGTTACGCGCGCCGCGGAACGCGTAAGCCCGAGCGTCGTGGCAATCGAGGTCCGGTCCAGCCGCGGTGGCGGCAACGGCAGCGGTTTCGTCTTTACGCCCGACGGCTTCGTGCTTACCAATAGCCACGTCGTGCATGACGCGGAACATATCTCGGTTGCGCTCCTCGACGGGCGCGAGATCCCGGCGCGACTCGCCGGCGAAGATCCCGACACCGATCTTGCGGTAGTACGCCTCGACGCGCCGGATCTAGCTGTCGCGTCGCTCGGCGATTCATCGCAACTTCGCCCCGGGCAGCTTGTCGTGGCAGTCGGCAATCCGTACGGGCTCGCGTACAGCGTGACCGCGGGCGTCGTGAGCGGTCTGGGGCGAAGCCTGCGCTCGCCGTCCGGGCGCCTTATGGACAATGTCGTTCAAACCGACGCGGCGTTAAATCCCGGCAACTCCGGCGGCCCCCTCGTAAATGCGCGAGGAGATGTCGTCGGTGTAAACACCGCCGTGCTTCCGGGGCAGAATTTGTGCTTCGCAATCGCCATCAACACGGCGAAGTATATCGCCGGGCTCTTGATGCGGTACGGGAAAGTGCGCCGCGGCTATTTCGGCATCGCCGGGCAGGACGTGCGGCTTTCCGTAGCCGCGGCGCGGCGCTTCAATCTCGACGATCCACGGGGCCTTCTCGTGATGTCGGTGGAACCCGGAAGCCCAGCCGATACGGCGCGCCTTCATGACGGAGACATCGTGCTTTCAATCGAAGGCGAGCGGCTGTCGGGAATCGACGATCTTCATCAACGTCTCACCCGCATCGATTTGACCCGCCCTTATAAACTCGATGTCTTGCGAAAGAGCGAGCGCATTTCAACCATCATCTTGCCCGTGGAATCTCCCGCATGATTCGAAAGCTCTTACCGATCCTCGGAATCACCTTCATCGATATCGTCGGCTTCAGCATGCTGCTGCCGATTTTACCGTATTTTGTGACGCATTTCGGTATGAGCGCGGCGGTCGTCGGAATCTTGATGTCCACGTTCTCGTTCTGTCAACTGGTTTCGGGCCCGTTGTGGGGCAATGCGTCGGACCGAATCGGGCGCAAGGCCGTCTTGATTATCAGTCAAATCGGCGCGACGATCGGTTGGGCAATGCTTGCGTTTGCCGGGAATATCTTTTGGGTGTTCGTCGCGCGAATCGTCGAAGGCGTCTCGGGCGGAAACATCGGCATAACGCAAGCCTACGTTGCCGACGTCGTTGAGCCGAAAGACCGGTCGCGCGCATTCGGTCTGATCGGCGCCATGTTCGCCGCCGGCATGGTATTCGGTCCGGTTGGTGGCGGCGCTCTCTTCGCACGCTTTGGATTTGAAGCACCGTTTCTCGCCGCGTCCGCACTGCAATTTCTCACGCTTATCCTCACGATCGTTCTGCTGCCGGAATCTCGTAGCAAGCAAGAAGAGAACGAATCGCACGTCGGCCTATCCGACATCGTCGCGACATTACGCAATCCGCGCATGTCGCGCATACTCTGGCAGAAACTCGCGCTTTCACTCGCAATGTACGGGTGGTACGCGTCGATCGCCCTGTACCTCAACGGGCAACTGCACTTCGGCGTCGTGCAGACGACGGAGTATTTTTCGGCCTTTGCGCTCGTAAACGTCGTTATCAACGGATTCGGTATCGGCAAAGCTTCGACGGTTTTTGGCGACCGCATGATGTCGACGCTTGGGCTCGTTTTTCTCGTCGTAGCCTTTGCGCTTCTGCCATTTACGGTTACGCCGTTGACCGTCGGCGGCGCCATGGTGCTCTTTGCCGTGGGCGGAGCGTTTGCGAACAACGGCATCACCGCACTTATTTCAAATGCGGCGACCGACCGCGAGCAAGGCACCGTGCTCGGCGTCGGATCTTCGCTCGATTCGCTATCCGGCATTCTCGCGCCACCGGTTTCTACCGGACTACTAAGCCGTTACGGAGCGCCGTACGCGGGCGTCGAGTCGCTCGTGCTCGCAGCGGTAGGACTCGCAATGGGGATAGCCGCGGCGCCGAACGACGCGAAGTACGTCCGCAACATCGCGAGCGCTGCGGATCCGACAAACTCCTAGGCTGCCGATTCTTTGCGCCGGTGGGCCGCCGTTTTCTTTTCCGGTTTTTCGCTCGGAGCGCTGCGGCCGTTTGAGGCCCGGCGCGCTTTGCTTTCTTCCAAACTCTGCGCGAGCACGTCCATCAGGTTGACCACCTTGGAACGCGCGGGTGCCTTCTTGGCCTTCGGTAGCTCCTTGCCTTGCGCGCGTGCTTCGATCATGGCAAGCATCTCGTCGTGGTAGCGGTTCGTAAACTTCTCCGGTTCGAACGCATCGACGCTCATCGTATCGATTAACATCTTGGCCATTTTCATCTCGGCCTCGGGCAGGTTCTCGTGGCCGGGAAGTTCGAGCGTCGACGAGTCGACGATTTCGTTCCTCCAATGCATCAATTCGAGTACGAGTGCTTCGCCCGACGGTTTGACGGCGGCAATGTATTCCTTCGTACGCACGACGACGCGGGCGATTGCAACTTTGTTCGCGAGGGACAACGCTTGGCGCAAGAGCGCGTAGGCATGGCGCCCCTGCTTGCTCGGCTCCAGGTAGTACGGCTTGTCGAAATATATGGGATTGATCTGATCGAGATTGACGAACTCCAGAATGTCGACCGACTGGGTCGCTTCGGGATTTACCTTTTTGAAATCTTCGTCGGTTAGCAGGACGTACTCGCCCTTCTCGTATTCGTAGCCTTTGACGATTTCGTCCCACGGGACGGGCTTGCCGTCGACGGAGCACACGCGTTCGTATTTGATGCGCCCCTCATCCTTGGCGTGAATCATGTTGAACGACAACTCGTCACTCCGTACCGCGGTGAAGAGCTTCACCGGAATCGTTACCAAGCCGAAGTTTATCGCACCGGACCAAATAGAATGAGCCATAGCGAGTTTATTCTACCCGAAGTTCCCGCGGGACGCACCGGCTTACATTATTTGGTGGTTAGGCGAACGCACGCTCCACTATATATAGTGGTCAGCCGCTCCAGGACTTCTGCGCCTTGCGTATGGCCGGTTCCAGCCGCTGCTTTTTCCACGCTTTCCCGCTCCACAAGTCGCCGTCGCGCCGTAGTCGCGTCGGCGCGTTGCGCATGGTAAACGCCGCAAACGCCTCCGATGGAGCGCCGCCGCCTCGCTTGCGTGCGAACGCTTCGACCTCGGACCAATCGAGAGGCATCGAAACCGGCGCCCCGTCGCGGGCGCGAAGGGAGTAAGCGCTCACCATCGTTTTCCCACGCCCGACCTGCAAGTAGTCTAAGTACACCGCCGATCGGTCGCGTGTCTTGAGCGAGCGGTCGAGCGTAACGAGAGCGGGGCGCTCATGGGCGAGCTTCTTCGCGATCGCTTCGGCGAAGATTTTGGTGATGTCGTACGTGTACCCACTCGCGAGCGGTACCACGATGTGCAGGCCCATGCCGCCGGAGGTTTTGATCAGAGCCGTAATGCCGATCGATTCGAGCATTGCGCGCATCGCCAGCGCAACGCCGGTGAGCGTTTTTAGGGTACACGTTTCGCCGGGATCGAGGTCGAAAAACACGAAATCCGCATCTTCGATCGTCGCGACTCTCGACGTCCATACGTGCAAAACGATCGACGCCAGGTTGGCGACCCACACGAGCGCCGGTTCGTCGTCACAGATCATGTAGGTCGTCGCGTCGCGCTGCCCTCCGGGACTCGAGATCGATGCGCGCGCCGCCCAGTCGGGTAGGCCCTTCGGCAAATGTTTTTCAAAAAACG
>JBDTFK010000285.1:0-2592 GCA_039937995.1 Vulcanimicrobiaceae bacterium
TCGCCCACTCCCCTACCGACCCCGCCGCCGCTGGGCTCTGCCCTGCCGACTGCGACGCCCGCGAATCCGGCCGCGACGACGACGCCGGCGAGCGCCGCACCCGATGCAAGTGCGCCGACGCCCACACCGAACGCCGCGCTCGACGATCTTCTCAAGCAGAACGGCGTGAAAGCGACGCCGGCTGCCAAGGGAACGCCGACGCCCCCGCCCGACAACCGCAAGGGGATCGAGGGTGTGTGGGAAGTGCAAATTCAGCGCGACGCAGCGACGACGTACACACATTTTAAAATCGCGCAAACCGGAAACGCATTGACCGGCACGTATCTCGACACGACCGGCAAACGGTACCCGGTCGCGGGATCGCTCGACGGCACGCAAGTTCATCTCGTCGTGTCGCTGGCCGACGGCACGACAATTCTGCTTCAGGCGCGGCTCGACGGCACGACCGACATGCTCGGCATGTTCACCAATGCAAAGGAAAGCGTGCCGTTTACCGCGGCATACCGGCCAAAAGAGAAATGGTTTGAAAACGTGAATCCGCAGCCGGGCGGAATGGGCGGCGGAGGCTACAGCCCTCCGCAGTAGCACGTTCTAGTCTTGGCGATGCCGCTTGAGGCGATCGACGACGTGAATCGCTTGAACGACGCGCTGCCGGTCGAGTGACTTTTCAAGAACGACGTTGGCCCCGGCGGCCGTGAACGCGCGGGAGATCGCATCGGATGGTGCGACCGCGAAGATAAAGATTTGCGTCCGCGGAACGAGCAAACGCGCGACGCGCACGCTTTCCATCGGCTGATCGATGTAGTCGACGTCGAGAAAAACGAGATCGGGTTGGTCGTCGATAAGCAGCCGCGGATCGATCTGCGCGGCGACGTGTTCGACAAAAAGGCCCGCCTCGAGAAATATGTCGACCAACACCGGGACAAAAATCTGCTGCGGCTCCGCAACGTGGGCGGTCGTTCGTCGCCCGTGACCGGCAATGCGAGCGCCCATGCCGTACAAGGATTACGTACCCGAACCGCGCGCGGCTTCGGCGAGGCGGCGCTCGACGTAGGGGACCAAGCCCCCGGCATCGATGAGTTGCCGCATGAACGGCGGGAACTCTGCCGCCTTGAATTCCGTGCCCTTGGTCAGATTTTTTATCACGCCCGTATCGGGGTGAAGTTCAATCTCGTCGCCGCTCTCGATGCCGTCGACGGCTTCGGCCGATTCAAAAATCGGTAAGCCGATATTGAGGGCGTTGCGGTAAAAGATACGCGCAAAACTCTTGGCGATCACCGCCGAAGTGCCCGAGCCCTTTATCGCGATCGGCGCGACCTCACGGCTCGAGCCGCAGCCGAAGTTCCGGTCGGCTACGATGACGTCGCCCGCCTTCATGCGCGACGTGTATTCGGGGTCGATGCCCTCAAGCGCGTGCTTGCCGAGTTCGGCGGGATCGATAATGTTGCAGTACTTGCCCGGAATAATTACATCGGTGTCGACGTTTTTTCCGAACTTATGCACGTTTCCGCGTAGGATGGATTCCATTGCGCTACACTCCCGCCAATTCGAGGACGCGTGGGTCGGTTATTTTTCCCGTCAACGCCGATGCGGCGCACGTTGCGGGAGACGCGAGGTACACTTCGGATTTCGGTGAGCCCATGCGCCCGACGTAGTTGCGATTCGTGGTTGATAACGCGCGTTCGCCGTCGCCGAGCGTACCCATATGACCGCCGAAGCAGGCGCCGCACCCCGGCGTATTCACCGCGCAGCCTGCGGCGGCGAGCTTCGTTAGAATGCCTTCTTGCGCGGCCTGCATCCAAACTTTTTGGGAACCGGGATTCACGATGACGCGAAGGCTCGCAGCGATCTTCCTTCCGTCGAGTATCTTTGCGACAACGCGCAGATCTTCGATGTAGCCGTTGGTGCATGACCCGATGAAGACTTGGTCGAGCGCGATGTCCTCGCGCGTAACCTCGGAAACGCCGTGAACGTTGTCGGGCGTGTGCGGGCACGCAATTTGCGGTTCAAACTCGCTGCAGTCGATCGAAATGACGCGCTCGTAGCGCGCGTTCGCATCCGCGCGTTCTACCGTGAAGGGGCGATCCGTACGTTCCTTAACGTAGGCCAGCGTCTTTTCATCGGCATGGAAGATGCCGTTCTTTGCGCCGGCCTCAATCGCCATGTTGGCCATCGTAATGCGGCCCGTAATAGACATCTCGTCGACGGTCGTGCCGTGATACTCGATCGCGTTGTACGTGGCGCCGTCGATACCGAGTTGCCCGACGGTTGCGAGCATGAGATCCTTCGCGTACACCATCGGGCCGAGTTTTCCGTTGTAAACGATCTTAATCGTTGCGGGAACTTTGATCCACACTTCGCCGAGCACGAACGCGGCCGCAATGTCGGTCGAGCCCATTCCGGTCGCAAACGCGCCGAACGCACCGTAGGTACACGTGTGGGAATCGCCGCCGACGATCACTTCGCCGGGAGCCACGAGGCCCTCTTCGGGCAAAACCACGTGCTCGATACCGCCGCGTCCGACGTCGAAAAAATGCGTTATCTGCTGTTCGACGGCGAAATCTTTCATCAACTTCGCAAGTTTCGCCGACT
>JBDTFK010000286.1:0-4641 GCA_039937995.1 Vulcanimicrobiaceae bacterium
ACATCACACCTCCGGGCAGCATTCTCTTCGGACTCTTCGTAAACGAGCACAAAGGCGGGACTGCCTCAACCGCGCAACTTGGCGACCTTGAAAAACACATCGGACGCCACGCCTCGCTCTCGTTGCACTTCCGCGGGTTCACGACATCATTCCCCGGGGAAGACGAGGCCGACGACCTTGCCAACGGCAGAACGCCGATCGAGTCCTGGAATTGCGGCGATAGCAATGCGAACGTTGCCGCCGGAAGAGACGACGAAATTATCAAACGCCGGGCCGATGCTCTCAAAGCCTACGGGCATCCGATTTTCGTGCGCTACATGTGGGAGATGAATCTTCCCACCCACGACAACCATCGCGCGGCCTGTTACGACGCGAGCACAGATCTTCCCAAAAGCCGTTTTTCACCGCAGCAATTCGTGGCTGCTTGGAACCACATTCACCAAATCTTCGTCAACGAAGGTGCGGCGAACGTCATCTGGTTTTGGTGCCCGTCGGGCCGCACGAATCCCATGGCGTACTATCCGGGAAGCGCGAGCGTCGATTGGGTCGGATTCGACGCGTACGACCGGCACGGCGGACCGTTCGCAGACACCTACCGGGACGCCTATGGGTGGATGGCCGGCCTCGGCAAACCGATCATGATCGGTGAAACCGCCGCCCAGGCACAATCGCAAACGGCATTTTTCGAGTCGGCCGCGCGAACGCTCCAGAGCGACTTCCCCCTCGTGAAAGGATTCGTGTACTTTGATGCGCCCGGGAACGTCGGCGGCTGGAACGTCAGCGACGTCAGCGCATTCGCGAAAATGGTCAACGACCCGTATTTCGCGGGCAAGCTCCAACCGTAACGCACGAATCGGCCTTCAGCATTCCGTAGCGGACTACGGAATGCTGAAGCGTACGGTCCTAAACGGTGATTTTGTGCCGCACGTCACGCACGCGGCGAGCACCTTCACGGGGACAAAATCCCTATCGACCACGAACATCGCTTCCTGACGGGCGGCGGCGCCTTGCGCAATATGCAAGTTCGCGTGCGTCACCGTTGAGTTGGGAATCGAATACGACACGTCGTCTTTGTCGGCGAGCGTGTACTCGACTAAGTCGGTGAACGTTTCGTGCGATCCATTGCGTAGCAACACCGACATGACCATCACCTTTTGATTGGGCTGCGCATTCATCTGGCCGGGATTGTCGGCCGCGGTGGCATCGCGTATATTGGCGATCTTGATCCTAAGCACGCCGTTGAAAATCGTCTCGCCGACTTTCCCGGACATCGCGCTGACTTGATTTGCGCCACCGGGAACGGGCGTCGGCGCGGCCGCGGCGCCGACGGGAACGGCAAGTAGGGTGAGCGCCAAAACGGCGTTGCGATAGAGCATGTACGTTCTTTCCTTTATTTCAGTTCGGGGGCCTCGTCGTTGTCCGCGAGGCGGCGCGAGCATCGGCACGGTCACGTTGCGTTTTGCCACCCGGATCTCCGCGCCGTCCAGGAGCAAACGCACCTGTCCGAGGAGATGCAGCTCGAGCATGCGACTCTCTTCGCGCCCGGGCACCACGCCATCTTCCTTGCCGCGCTCGACGGCAAAAGCAGCGGCATAAATAAAGAACACGCTGCATAACAGCGCGTCCTAGCCGAGGTGATGAGTGAAGGGAAATTCTGGGAAAATCCCCCGGCCAATTTCTAGTTTACGGCTCGGACAAACCGTTGCACCAGGGCCGAAACGCCCATTATTTTTGGACAGCTGAAGTGCGCCGTCCGGGAGCACATAATGCTTGCTTACCTTGGCAAGCCCGGATTGGGCGCAGGACGCTCCCGGCGCGGCTCGCGGGGACAAGGGAATGCGTTCCCGGGCGAACATATGTGAGCCGTTGCCGAGTCCGGGCATCCACCGGCTTGCGCAGACTCTCTCGGAGGACGCCCCGTTGCATCTCGTCGCCCTTGATTGGGTCATAATCGTCGTTTCCGTCGGCATCATGTTCGTTCCGGCGATTCTCCTCGCGCGCAGAGCCGGTAAAAATACGGCCGAATTTTTCGCTGCCGGACGACAGGCGCCGTGGTGGCTCATCGGCATCTCGCTCGTCGCCACGACGTTTAGCACGGATACGCCGAACCTCGTCACCAACATCGTTCGCAGCGGCGGCGTTGCGGGAAACTGGGTTTGGTGGGCGTTCTTACTCACGGGGATGGCGACGGTCTTCTTCTACGCGCGTCTCTGGCGCCGAAGCGGCGTCCTCACCGATCTGGAATTTTACGAGTTGCGCTATTCCGGCAAGGCCGCCGCATTCGTGCGTGGCTTCCGCGCCGTTTATCTTGGGTTGTTTTTCAACTGCTTCATCATCGCGAGCGTGAACCTCGCCGCGGCAAAAATCGCTAACGTTCTCTTCGGGATTCCCGAGTGGGAAACGCTCCTGATTGCGGCTGCCTTCCCGGTGGTCTTCGCCTCGATCTCGGGTCTGTGGGGCGTCATGGTCACCGACATGATCCAGTTTTCAATCACCATTACGAGCGCATTCGCCGCGGCGTATTTCGCGGTAAAACTCCCGCAAGTGGGCGGCCTTGCGGGGTTGTTTCATCACTTTTCCGCGAGTAATTCTCATTGGCTGAGCATCTTGCCGAACTTTACCGATTGGAAGACGTCGGTCGCAATTTTTGTCATTCCGCTAACGGTACAGTGGTGGTCGGTCTGGTACCCGGGCGCCGAACCCGGCGGCGGAAGCTACGTCGCGCAGCGCATGCTTTCCGCGCGTACCGAGCGCGACTCGGTTTTCGGCACCCTGTTCTTTCAAGCAGCGCACTACGCACTTCGACCGTGGCCGTGGATAATCGTCGCCCTGGCGTCGATGATCGTCTACCCCACGATGCCCGACATTCAGCGGCATTTTCCGTACGTTCAATCGCACTTGCTCGGCGACGACATCGCCTATCCCGCGATGCTAGTGTTTATGCCGGCCGGCTTCGCCGGCTTCATGGTCGCCGGTCTCTTTGCCGCATACCGCTCGACGTTGGAAACGCATCTTAACTGGGGAACCTCGTATCTCGTACACGACCTTTACCGCCGTTTCATGGTAAAGGAACGCTCCGAACGTCACTACGTTTTTGCCGGCCGCCTCGTAACCGTCTTTATCATGATCGTCGCGATCGGCCTAACCTACATTTTGACAACGGCGCAGGAGACGTTCAACGTGATGCTCTCGATCGGCGCGGGAACCGGGCTCGTCTATCTGTTGCGCTGGTTTTGGTGGCGCATCAATGCGTGGACCGAGGTGAGCGCGATGGTCGCGTCCTTCGTCGTGTCGCTAACCTTTTTCGCGATAGGCAAATTTGGGCACCCCGTGGACACGAGCGTCACCCTGCTCGTGACGGTCGGCGTGACAACGGTAGTCTGGGTCGTAACGACGTTTGTTACGCCGCCGGTCGCGCAAGAAACGCTGCTCGCGTTCTACGCGAAAGTCCGGCCGGCCGGACCCGGCTGGGCAACGATACGCGCCCTCAGCGGCGCCGGCGGATCGCCCGATAGTTTATCGCTCTCGCTCTTCGGGTGGCTACTCGGAATGCTCTCGATCTATTCGGCTCTCTTCGGCGCGGGCGCGTATCTCTACGGCCACATGGTCGGCGGGCTCGTCTACACGGCGGTATTTACCGCATCCGTGATTCTACTGATCGTCGTAATTTCGCGCATTTGGACGCGCGAACCGGATGTTGCCGGGGCGATCGCGCAGGAACGCTAAAAGCGCAAGGATAGGCAGCTCAGACCACCATCCATCTTTTCGTACTCCGACATATCTAGGACGAGTGGACGGTATCCGTGGAGATCGAGCAGCGTTTCGAGTTGCGGATGGCCCGATGCGAGCAGAACGTAGAAGTTTACGCGAATGCAATTCGCGCTGTATTCCTCACCGGCCGGTACGCGAATACGATTGCCGGTTCGTAGGTCGAGTTTCCGCTCAAGTTCCTCGATTGCAAGAAAATTGCCGTCGCCGAGATAGGTAAGTCCGCTCTTGAGGTGGAGGATCGCCGTCATGTCGCGGATGTCGACGAACGACGACGTGCGTCCGTGTTTGCGGAGGTACGTTGCGAGTTGCCCGGCGCCCTCGGGATTCGTCCGTTTTGAAATGCCGATGTAATAGTGATTTTCGGCTTCGCAAACGTCGCCGCCGTCGAGCGTTCCCGGTGCCGCTATTTCATCGAGTTGCCCAAAGAATTGCGCTAGCGGTTGGCGCATCGCCTCAACCTCGCCGGCACGACTCCGCGCGCCCGGCCGGGTAAGAATTGCATGCGTGGATACGATTACCGCCGTGTCTTCAACGAACGTCGCATCGGGAAAACGCGAATCGGCTTCGAGTTCGGTGACCGCGAGCCCGCACCGGCGCAATGCTTCGCAGTACGCGGCGTGTTCTTCAAGCGCTCGCGGTAGTGACGGCGAACCGAGATCGGCCGACGTCAGCCCCTCGGAAAAATTCGCCCCGGGTTTGCGTGCGATCGCGCGCTCGAACATGATGGCCGTCCTCCCTAGTTTGTATAAGCGCAATGGGTCCGGCGGACCTAGCGCCTCACCTTCTGGGGGCGTACAATCCCAAAAAAGTAACGAACACGCAGCCGATCCCGGCGCACGTGCCGCTCGCAGATTTCAAGCAGGCGCACGG
>JBDTFK010000287.1:0-7990 GCA_039937995.1 Vulcanimicrobiaceae bacterium
GACACCCTCAACAACGGAAAACCCCTGCGCGAAACGGAGTACGATGTCGCCGACGCGGCAAATTGCTTCCGCTACTACGCCGGGCTCGCGACCAAGCCGTCGGGTCAAACGTTCGACGTACCGGCGCCGTCGCAGACGTACACGGTTCGCGAAGCGATCGGCGTGTGCGGCCAAATTATCCCGTGGAATTACCCGTTGCTGATGGGTGCGTGGAAGCTCGCGCCCGCACTCGCCGCCGGTAATACGTGCGTGATAAAGCCGTCGGAACTCACACCGCTTTCGTTACTGCGGCTCGCCACACTGGTCGAAGAACTCGAATTTCCGGCGGGCGTGCTCAACGTCGTGCTTGGCACCGGATCGGAAGTCGGGGCGGAGATTGCCGAGAATCATTTGGTCGACAAGATCGCGTTTACCGGCGGCACGGTCACCGGACGCTCGATCATGCGCGCTGCGACCGGAAACCTGAAAAAAATCTCGCTCGAACTCGGCGGAAAATCGCCGAACATCGTTTTCGCCGATGCCGACTTCGACACGGCCGTCGATTACGCGCTGTTCGGCATCTATGCTAATGCCGGGCAGGTGTGTTCGGCGGGCTCGCGCCTGGTGATTGAAGAGTCGAGCGCCGACCGGTTCGTCGACGCGCTCGTAGAACGGGCCGGAAAGATTCGCGTCGGGAACGGTTTTGATTCCGCCACGGAAATGGGGCCGCTGATTTCCCGGCAGCACATGGAAAAAGTGGAGGGCTACATCCGCATCGGGCAAGAAGAGGGCGCGCGTTTACGCTGCGGCGGCACGCGGCTCGGGGGCCCGCTCGCAGGCGGCAATTTCGTCGGTCCGACGATCTTCGACCGCACGTCCGAGAACATGCGCATCGTAAAAGAAGAAATTTTCGGCCCCGTCCTCGTCGTTCAAACCTTCAAGGACGAACGGGACGCAATCCGCATCGCCAACGACACGATTTACGGTCTCGCGGGAGCCGTGTTCACGCAAGACGTCGCAAAAGCGCATCGCGTCATTCGCAAACTCCGCGCCGGCATCACCTGGATCAACACCTATCATCCGACATACAACGAAGCGCCCTGGGGCGGCTACAAACAATCCGGCATCGGCCGCGAGCTCGGAACGTACGGCTACGAAGCCTATACCGAAGTAAAACAAATCAACGTCAACCTCGATGTTTCCCCGAGCGGTTGGTTTGAGGGATGAAGCAGTTGCCACGAAACCCGCAGACGTCAGGCGTTCATCCTCGTTAGTGCCGCAATGACCGTTGCGTCCTGCGGCGGCGCGATGGTCCGCAAATCGAGCAGCACGCCCCTACCGTCGACTCTTGCGATGATGGGGATCGCATTTGCGCGCAGGCGCGAGACGAGTTCGGCCGGGTAGTTCGTTTCAAGGGCGATCGAGATCGATCGAACGCCGCTAGCCGGAAGCGTTCCACCGCCCATGACCGCGGTACTCTCGACGGCCTTTGCACTTGAAATTGCGCGAACGTACGCGGCGGCGCGTTCTCGGAGACGTTCGAGCGGTATCGCGAGCATCGCGTAGAGCGGAATGCGTTCGCGTGATTCGCGAGAGCGATAGAGTTGCAGCGTTGCAGCCAACATTGCGATCGTCGTCTTGTCGATGCGAAGCGCTCGTAGAAGTGGATTGTTGCGCAGGCGCGCGATCGAGGGCGCGGAGCCCGCGATGATTCCGCATTGCGGGCCGCCGAGCAGTTTATCCCCGGAGAATGCAACGAGCGCCATACCGTCGCGAATCGCTTCCTGAACGGTGCGTTCGTGCGGTAAGCCGTACTCGGCCAAATCGACGAGGGCTCCACTCCCCAGATCTTCTATCACGGTGACGCCGGAGCGCACCCCAAGGTCCACCAGCTCGCGCGGCTCGACGTCGGCCACGAATCCCTCGATCGCGTAGTTCGAGGGGTGCGTTCGCATAAGCAGAGCCGTACGCGGCGTAAGCGCGCCTTCAAAATCGGAAACGTATACTTTGTTCGTCGCGCCGACTTCAACGAGCGTCGCGCCGCTACGGGCAAGCACGTCGGGCAAGCGGAAACCGCCGCCGATTTCAATGAGTTGGTTCCGCGCGACAACGACTTCACAACCGCGCGCAAACGTATCGAGTATTAACAAAACGGCGGCCGCGCAGTTATTGACCACGACCGCATCTTGCGCCCCGGTTGTTTCGCGAAGCAATCCGCCGAGACGCCGATAGCGCGACCCGCGTTCACCGGCAACGAGATCGTATTCGATATTCGAATAGCCCACGCCGATTTCGCGCGCGGCGGAAAGTGCGTCGGGGGCGAGCGGAGCGCGGCCGAGATTGGTGTGCAAGAGTGTGCCGGTGGCGTTGATGACCGGAGTCAGGTGTTCTGCCAGTTCGCCTTCGATGCGTTCGGCGACGCGCGCGACCAGCATTTCGAAGGGCGGCACCATCCCCGCGAGCCGAACCCGATCCAATTCACTCGCAATCGCGTCGCGCAGAGCATTGCGCCCCACGAGCTGCTCGTAGGGCGCGATGGAAACGTGATCCAGGATGCGATGCACCGCGGGTAGCCCGCGCAGCACGTCGCTCATCGCTACCGCTTAGGCGACGTGTTTCGAGAGCATCGACGTTATGACGTTCTCGGGAACATAGCCGACGATACGGTCGACGACTTGCCCGCCCTTGAAAAGGATCAGGCACGGAATGCCCGAGACCTGATACTGCCCGGCGATGCTCGGATTTTCGTCCGTGTTGATTTTTACGAATTTCGCCTTGCCGGTATTCGCCGCGGCGACTTTCTCGACGACGGGCGAGAGCATGCGGCACGGGCCGCACCACGGTGCCCAAAAATCGACGAGAACCGGCTCGCCGTTTTGCAGCACCTCAGTCTGGAAATTTGTTTGCGTAACGTCGGGCAATGCGCTCATATGTATTCAGTACGACCTCCACGAGAATGAACCCGCCCGACACCCCGCTTGGTTGCACTCAGTCGCCGAGCATGTCGGGAGGTTCGCCGGTTATATCGGTTAACTGCGCGGCCTGCTTGCCTAAGTTCGTGATGGCAACGACTTCGCCACCGTCTTCCAAGCGCTGGAGACGCACGCCCTTGGTCGAGCGGCCGGCCTTGCGAATGTCGGCCACCTTCAAGCGGATAACTTGATTCCCGCTCGTGATCATCAAAATCTCGTCGTCGGCGTTGACCATGATCTGATCGACGACTTGCCCGATATCCTCGCGCTCCTTAGCAAAGGCTTTCACGCCCTTGCCGCCGCGCGACGTGTGACGGTAGTCGTCGATCGGCGTACGCTTGCCGAACGCCTTCGACGTTACCAGCAACACCTCACGGCGGGCGTCTTCGATGACGTCCATCGCGATGATCGCGTCTCCGGCGTCGAGCGTCATCGCTTTCACGCCGCGCGCACCGCGCCCCATCGGCCGCACGCCTTTTTCGTTGAAATGTACCGCCATGCCGCTAACGGAACCGAGGATAATGTCGCGCGTTCCGTCGGAGAGATCGACTGCAAGTAAGTCGTCGGTCTCATCGAGATTGATTGCGTTAAGTCCGTTACGCCGCACGTTCGCGAATTCATCCAGCTTCGTTTTCTTGATCACGCCCTTTTGCGTGACCATCACCAAGTACTTCTCGCCTTGGAACTTGTCGATTGGGAACACCGCGGTCACGTACTCGCCCGGTGGAAGCGTCAGCAAGTTGACCAGCGCGGTGCCGCGCGCTTGGCGCGTGGTGTCGGGAATCTCGTATCCCCTCAAGCGGTAGACCCGGCCCTTGTTCGTAAAGAAGAGCACGTGATCGTGCGTCTTCGTCACAAAGAAGTTCCGCACGACGTCCTCGCGCTTGAGGTTGGATATACCCGTAACGCCGCGTCCGCCGCGATTTTGCGTCCGGAACGTATCGACCGAAACGCGCTTGATGTAGCCGCCCACCGTGTACGTCACCACGACGTCCGTGTTCGGGATCAGCTGCTCCATCGAGATTTCGTCTTCGGCCGGCAAAATATCGGTGCGACGTTCGTCGCCGAAGCGTTTTTTTATTTCAAGGGTTTCGGCCTTAACGATCTGCGCGACGCGAACGTCGCTTCCTAAAATTGCGTTGAGTTCGGCGATCGTCTTCGTGAGTTCGTTGTACTCATCTTCAATTTTTTGGCGCTCAAGTCCGACGAGCGTGCGCAGGCGCATGTCGACGATGGCTTGCGATTGAATGTCCGAGAGCCCGAAGCGCAAGGAGAGTTTGCCTTTTGCTTCATCCGTGGTTTGGCTGCCGCGAACGATCTCGATGACTTCGTCGATGTTATCGAGCGCGATCCGGTAGCCTTCGAGCAGGTGCGCGCGCTCTTCGGCCTTGCGCAAATCGTAGCGCGTTCGCCGTACGACGACGTCCTTACGGTGCGCGATAAAATGCTCGAGCAGGGCCTTAAGGTTGAGCACCCGCGGCTCGAGCGCGACGGAACCGTTGGCGCGCGGTTCGCCGACCGGGACGAGCGCGAGCATGTTGAATCCGAAGCTCGATTGCAACGGGGTGTGCTTGAAAAGCTGATTGAGGACGACTTTGGGCGTCGCGCTCTTTTGCAATTCGACGACGACGCGCATCCCCTTGCGGTTGGACATGTCGTCGAGACGGGCGATGCCGACGATGCGCTTCTCGCTGTGCGCGTCGGATATCGCTTCGACGATGCGGCTCTTATAGACCTGATACGGAATCTCCGTAATCTCGATCTTGTGACGTCCCTTGTCTTCGATAATTTCCGCGCGGCCGCGAATCGTGATCGAACCGCGCCCGGTTTTATACGCTTCGCGAATCGCTTCTTTGCCGAGAATCGTGCCGCCGGTTGGAAAATCCGGGCCGGTGACGATATCGCACAATTTGTCGTCGTCGATGTTAGGATCGTCGATGATTGCCGCGATCGCATCGGCGATCTCGCCGAGGTTGTGCGGCGGAATATTCGTTGCCATACCGACGGCGATGCCGCTCGACCCGTTGATTAGGAGTTGCGGAAGGCGCCCCGGTAACACGCTTGGTTCGGTGCCTTGATTGTCGAAATTCGGAATGAACGGAACGGTTTCTTTATCGATATCCGCAAGAAGATCCATCGCGGGGCGGGCGAGCCGCGCCTCGGTGTAACGGTACGCGGCGGGCCGGTCGGGATCGATCGAACCGAAATTTCCGTGCCCGTCGATTAGGGTATAGCGCAGCGTGAAATCTTGCGCTAACCGAACGAGCGCGTCGTAAACCGACTGATCGCCGTGCGGGTGATAACTCTTAAGGACTTCGCCGATGACACCGGCGCATTTGCGATGCTGCTTCGTCGGGTCCATCCCCATTTCGCGCATCGCGTAGAGGATGCGGCGCTGCACCGGCTTCAGACCGTCGCGAACGTCGGGAAGCGCGCGGGAGGCAATGACCGACATAGCATACGAGAGGTAGCTCTCTCGCATTTCGTCTTCGACGTTGACCTGTTGGATGATATCGTTGTTCATCTAATCTTACAAAAAGGAAGCCACGCGATGACTCTTCGGGAGTGCGCGCAGCTCGAGGCAAATAATCCTAGCGCTCTTAAGATTCTCGCGCGTCCGCTTCGGAGCCTGGGTCGCGTTCGTCACCGGGCGCGTCTTCAAAAGAAACGTTGTACCGTCGCCCGGAACCCTCTGAAGCGTCGGGCTCGAAAGCCGGCGGCTCCGGCGCAGGCGGGGGAGCCTTGCCGGCGACGCTTTCGGCAATCCGTTCTTTGGCCTCGTTCAACTCCGCCTGAATTGCGTCCAGGTGCTCCTTGACGGACCTCTGGAGTTCCGCTCCGAAATCGCCGCTCGACATGCGTGAGAACTTCGCCGTAGTGGAGACGCGAACTTTCCCCGGCAAGGCGGACTTCGAGGCCTTCGCCGCGGCGTTCTCCCGCTCGTTGCGCCCGGGCGACGTTGTGGCTCTCTCCGGTGAGCTCGGGTCGGGAAAAACCACGTTTGTACGTGCCTCGGTCAAGCAGCGACACGGGGAAGACCAAACCTCGAGCCCGACCTTTACGTTTTGGCACCGCTACCCCGGCTCGCCGCCCATCGATCATCTCGACCTCTACCGCATTTCCGACCCGGCGGAGCTGCCGGAGCTTGGGCTGGACGACGTATTCGACGGTTCTTCCATTGTGTTCATCGAGTGGTGGACGCACGCGCCGTCGCTTCTTCCGCCCAGGCGGTATGAAGTCACGATTGCCGGAGCCGGCGACTCACCCAGGGTCGTCACCGTGGCGAGCGTCTCGTGAATATCCTCGCGATTGAGGGCGCTCTCGGGTCATTTTCGGCCGCAATTTCCACGGACGGGCGCATTGCCGCGGCGCGAGCCCTCCCTGGACGCGTCGCGCTGGAATCGGGCCTGGAGCTGGTCGCCGCGTTGCTCGCCGAGGCCGGCCTCGCCGAAAGCGGCCTCGCCCGGATCGCCGTCGGCGCCGGACCCGGGAGGTTTACCGGCTTGCGAATAGCGATTGCTTACGCAAAATCGCTCGCGCAAGCTTGGAGGCTTCCGCTCGTGCCGGTTTCGTCGTTCGACATCGTCGGATACGGCCTCGACGTAGGCGAAGCGCTGACCGTCGTCGTCGGGCGCCCCGGGATCATTTCGGCACAATTCACCGGCGCGGGCGAGCCGCGGCGCGCCTCGGGTTCGGTGCCGGCCGTCTTGGACGCACTCCTCCCAAAAGGCGGCGGACCGCTCACCGTAATCAACGCGCCGGAGGACGTGCTCTGCGCGTGTGCCGAAGGCGGCTTTACCGTGGATAGCCGCGTTTCCGTCGTTTCCCCACCGGCCGCCGCCGCCGCACTCGCAGCCGCCGGTTTGCGTCCCGCCGCAAGCCTGCACGAAGTGCGCGCAGATTACGGCGAACTACCTGCCGCGAAAGTTCCCACCTTCGGCAAGGTTCGCGCGCAGTGAAGGCGGAGCTAAACCCTTCGACGCCGGGATCTTCCGGCGACATGGCGATCGTGCCCATGTCGGTTTCGGACGTTAGCGAAGTGATCCGCATCGAGCGCGCGTCGTTTGCGACGACGTGGCCGTCGGACGCATTTTACAACGAAATCAATACGAACAAGCTCGCCCACTACTTTGTCGGACGCATTGGAACAAAAGTTGTTGCTTACGGCGGCATCTGGGTCATTTTCGAAGATTCGCACGTTACCACGATTGCCGTTGACGAAACGTACCGCGGGCGCAAGCTCGGAGAACTGATGCTGCTGCACTTGATCGGTGAGGCGATCGCGCGCGACGCCGCGTGGATGACGCTCGAAGTTCGCGAAAGCAACGTCGTCGCCCAGCAACTCTACCGCAAGTACGGTTTTACCACGGTTACGACGCGCAAGGCATACTACAGCGATAACGGCGAAAACGCCCTCGTCATGTGGGCGGGAAATCTAAAAGGTGATCTCTACCGCACGCGTATCAAAGCGCTTCGCGCCCGGTTCAATCGATAGCGGAGCGCTTGCAAACCTATCAGGAACTTGCGCGGCACGTGCGCTCCCATCTCGGTCAAAAACATCGCTACGCGCACGTCGTGCGGGTGGCGCGGTGCGCCGAGCTGCTTGCGAATAACCACGGTCTCGACGCGCGCAAAGCCCGAATGGCAGGAATGCTTCACGATCTCGCCCGCCTTTACCCGATGGACCGGCTCGTTGCCGAATGCGAAATGCGCCAAATGACGATCGACCCATTCGAACGCAAAAACCCCATCGTGCTGCACGCACGACTCGGCGCGCACATCGCTCAGGAAGCGTTTGCCGTTCACGATCCCGAGATTCTCTCGGCAATCGAAAAACATACCGTTGGAGCCGCTCGGATGTCCGGCCTCGATTGCGTCGTCTATCTGGCAGACGGACTCGAGCCGGGCCGCACGTTCCCCGAGCGCAAGCAACTATGGGCGCTGGCGCAGCAGGACCTCGACCGCGCAATGTATGCAACGCTTACGCACACGGTACGGTATCTTGAGTCCAAGGGTCAGCCCGTGTCCCCGCAATCCGC
>JBDTFK010000288.1:0-2983 GCA_039937995.1 Vulcanimicrobiaceae bacterium
GCGATTTCAACTGATCGAAGTAGTCGACGATGACTTCGATCAGCGGCATTTCAAACGTAAGAATAACGCGGCCGTCGTGCAAATATTCCATGTTCGCAAGCGCCCCGCGGCGCGCGATCGTGATGTCCATGATGGGGCCCACGTAGTCGGGTGGTGTGATGATCGTCGCCTTGACAAACGGCTCTTCGATCGTGCCGATCACATTCATGGCAGGCAATTTCGAGGGGTTGTCGATCATCTCGACCTCTCCGTCGGTCCTGGTCACACGAAAAACAACCGACGGTGACGTCGCGATGAGATCGAGTGTGAAATCGCGTTCCAGTCGCTCTTGCACGATCTCCATGTGCAGGAGGCCCAAAAATCCGCAGCGGAATCCAAACCCGAGCGCGACCGAGGTTTCCGGTTCAAACGACAGTGCCGCGTCGTTGAGCTTCATCTTGTTTAGCGCTTCGCGCAAGTCGCCGTAGTCGGCCCCTTCGTTTGGATAGAGACCGCAATAGACCATCGGCACGGCCTTGCGGTAGCCGGCGAGGGGCACGTGCGCGGGATTGTGCGCTTCGGTCAACGTGTCGCCGACGTCTATGTCGCCGAGCGATTTTACATTGGCGAGCACGTAACCCACGCTCCCCAGAGACAGCTTGCTCACCGGCTTCATCTGCGGGCCGAATATTCCAACTTCGGTACATTCGTAAACCCGTTCGTGCGCCATCGACATGAATTTGCTGCCGGCCCGCAGTTCGCCGTCGGCGACGCGTACGTACGAGACCACGCCGCGGTAGGGGTCGAATTGCGCGTTGAAGACCAGCGCGCGCAGATGATCGTTGTGCCCGCGCGGAGGCGAAATTCGCGCGACGATTGCTTCGAGAATGTTTTCGATGCCGACACCGTTTTTGGCGCTTGCAAGAATGCACTCACTCTTCTCGATAATGAGCAATTCCTCGACTTCGTTCATCACCCGTTCGGGGTCGGCGGCCGGGAGGTCGATCTTGTTGATGACCGGGATGATGGTGAGATCGTGCTCCACGGCCAAGTGATAGTTCGCAAGCGTTTGGGCTTCGATGCCTTGAGCCGCGTCGATAATGAGCAGGGCGCCCTCGCACGCGGCAAGCGATCGCGATACCTCGTACGAGAAGTCGACGTGTCCGGGCGTGTCGATCAGGTTTAGCTCGTAGGTTTCGCCGTTGGCCGACTGATAAGCGAGCGTGACGGGGTGCATGCGAATCGTGATCCCGCGTTCGCGTTCCAAATCCATCGCGTCGAGCGCTTGGTGCTCCATGTCGCGCAATTCGACGGTTTTTGTCACTTCCAGGAGGCGGTCCGAGAGCGTGGTCTTGCCGTGATCGATGTGCGCAATGATGCAGAAGTTACGAACGTTCGCCGCAGTCTCCATGCGGTGCGCCTTGTCGGATTTCATCTTACGGGACTAAAAGAGCGCGTAGCAGGCGGTGAAGGCGGCCCGTTCGATGAGCGGTACGATCACAAATTGGAGCAGTAAAATCACGATCAAGAACGCAAGGTCGAGACCGCCGATGGGCGGCACGATTCGGCGAACCGGCGCGAGAATGGGCTCGACCAGCATCGCAACGTACCGAACCCATGGGCCGCGAATATCGGGGATCCACGAAAGCACGGCATAGACGAGCAGCACGACCGTATAGGCGCGCAGGATCCAGACGACCACTTGGTCGAGTTGACAGAGAAGTGCATTCACGGTGCGAGCGCTGTTCTACGGAAGCGACGCGAGGACATTTGAGGGTACGCCGTGCAGGTACGGCGCCGGATCGATCGCTACGCCGTTTCGCATTACCTGATAGTGGAGGTGCGGGCCGGTCGAAAATCCTGTCGAGCCGACTGCGGCAATCGCTTGCCCTTTATAGACGTGGGTCCCGACTTCAACGTTGGTGCGCGAAAGGTGCGCATACCACGTGTGATAGCCGTTTCCGTGGTCGATATCGATTTTGATCCCGTAGCCGCCGTCGTAGCCGTCGGCTACGACCGTGCCCGCGGCCGCGGCGCGAACGGTTTCGCCGTAGTCTGCCGACAAATCGACGCCCGGATGAAACTCCGTGTCGGGATACGTGCGATAGCAAAAACACCCGACGACTTCCGCACCGTCAACCGGGTCGATCGACGGAATCGCCGCGACCAGTTGAGCCCGCGCGAGGTCGCGCAGATGGCGGATGTTGAGCAGATGCATAGCCAGGCGCTCAATCGTGTTCGACTCGGAACTCGTTGCAACCGACGCGTCGGTTAGCGCTTGCACCCGTTCGGCGACGAAAGGTAGGGAAGGCCCTCCCGATGTCCACGACGTCTTTTGAATGGAGCCGCTCTTGCGCAGTGAAGTTGCCGGGACTCCGATCAGTTGCCGGATTTGCTGGTTTTGCTTCTGGACGCGCTGGAGCTCGCGCCGGATTTGATCCGTTTGCTTGTCGATTTGTTTGAGAGTGGCTTGTTGAGTCGCCGCCTGCGATCTCAACGTGGCAACCTGCGACCGCGCCCGTGCGATTTGGAAGACGCCGAGCGCAAGCGAGCCGAACACCAGCAACGCAACGGTCGCGACGACGATTGCGATGTGGTGGCGCCGCACCTCAAACCGGTGGACCGTTTCGCCCGCATCGGGGACGATCTTCACGTGATAACGATCGTTGATCATATTTTCAATGTACGCGCTCGCTCGATAGCAAGAAGTTCTTCTTGGGAGGCGTTAACTGCCGGTTGGTAACCTTGCACGGCTTTACCGAACGTACGGGTATCGGCGCGGGAGTAAATGCTCGAAATGACGGCGCCGTCGCCTTCGCGGTTTAAAAACGCGACGGCGTAGGAGAGCTCGGAACCGGTATCGTCAAAGGCGTCGTAACGCACAAATCCGATGCGGGAAACGTCGGTGCGGGCCAAAGCCTCGAGTTCGCCTACCCGCCCAGCGACCCTTTGCAGCTCCCCCCGGTCTGCGGCAAGGGCCGCGTCGACGGCGGAGAGCCGGTCG